>NZ_SSDN01000077.1:0-5424 GCF_004794355.1 Microbacterium sp. K36
CCCTCTCCCCTCTCCCCCCCTCCCCCCTCCCCTTCCCCTCTCGTCGAGACCCCGGGTTGTCGTCGACACCCCGGGGTCCCTGTGTCTGCAGCCCGGGGTCTCGCCGCGTACCCGGGGTCTCGGCGAAAAGGCGGAGGAGAGGGATCGAGAGAGATTCAGTATTCGGTGTTGCTAAGTACCGGTACTCAGTGTTACTTTGTACCGGTACCCAGCAACACTGAGTACCGAACGGAAGACACAGGAACGAGAGGAGGGGACGATGGGCAAGCAGATGACCGAGATGCTCAAGGGCACCCTGGAGGGCATCGTGCTGGCCCTCCTCGCCGAGCAGCCGGCCTACGGATACGAGATCACCACCCGGCTGCGTGAGCACGGCTTCACCGACACCGCCGAGGGCACCGTCTACGCCCTGCTGGTCAGGATCGAGCAGAAGAAGCTCGTCGACGTCGAGAAGGTGCCGAGCGAGAAGGGCCCGCCCCGCAAGGTGTACACCCTCAACGCGCAGGGCCGCCAGGAGCTGGAGGAGTTCTGGACGACCTGGGACTTCCTCCGCACGCACATCGAACTACTGCACACCACGAACACCACGAACAAGGAGAACTGACATGGCCGCCAAGTGGATCGAAGCGCTCACCGGATCGCTCGAGCAGAAGAAGCAGTACAAGCAGGCGAAGGCGCGGATCGAGGCTCTGCCGGAGCCATACCGCACGGTCGCCAACGCCCAGTACCGGTACTACCTGTATTACGGCGGCATCACCGACGGCGACACCATCGTGACGATGTTCCTCGACCTCGCCGACCTCTGGGAACGCGCCGCCCTCGACGGCACGCCGGTCAGCGCGATCGTGGGCGACGACCCCGTCGAGTACGCCGAGGAGTACGCCCGCGCCTACGGCGGGACGCAGTGGATCGACAAGGAGCGCGCCCGCCTCATCAAGGCGTTCGACGACGCGAAGAAGAAGGAGGAATCATGACGACGCCAGCCCTCTCGGTGCGCGGCATCGAGAAGTCGTACAAGGATCTGCACGTGCTGCGCGGCGTCGACTTCGAGGTGGAGCGGGGATCGATCTTCGCCCTCCTCGGGTCGAACGGCGCGGGCAAGACCACCATGGTGCGCATCCTCTCCACGCTGCTGAAGTCCGACGCGGGCACGGCGACGGTGCAGGGCATCGATGTCGCGGCGAACCCGGTCGGAGTGCGCGAGCGCATCAGCCTCACCGGACAGTTCGCCGCGGTCGACGAGATCCTCACCGGACGCGAGAACCTCGTGCTGGTCGCGAAGCTGCGGCATCTCCCCGACGCCGGTGCGGTGGCCGATCGGCTTCTCGCGCGCTTCCGGCTCACCGAGGCCGGGGGCCGCAAGGTCGGCACGTACTCCGGAGGGATGCGGCGCCGGCTCGACATCGCGATGAGCCTGGTCGGCGACCCCGAGGTCATCTACCTCGACGAGCCGACCACGGGCCTCGACCCCGAGTCGCGCATCGAGGTGTGGGACGTCGTGAAGGAGCTCGCGGGCGGCGGCACGACCGTGCTGCTCACCACGCAGTACCTCGATGAGGCGGAGCAGCTGGCCGACCGCATCGCGATCCTCCATGAGGGCCGCATCATCGCGAACGACACGCTCGCCGGACTCAAGCGGCTGCTTCCGGCCGCGAAGGTCGAGTACGTCGAGAAACAGCCCACCCTCGAGGAGATCTTCCTCACCCTCATCGGCCCCTCATCCCCTTCGACGGGCTCAGGGACCCAGGTCCAGAGAGGAGATGCAGCATGACCACGCACTTCGCCGCCGACACGGCGACACTCACCGGCCGCTCGATGCGGCACATCTTCCGCAGCCCCGACACGATCATCACCACCGCAGTCACCCCGATCGCCCTGATGCTTCTGTTCGTGTACGTCTTCGGCGGCGCTCTCCAGCAGAGCACCGGCGCCGAGAACTACGTGAACTACCTGCTGCCGGGCATCCTGCTCATCGCGATCGCGTCGGGCATCGCCTACACGGCGTTCCGGCTGTTCACCGACATGCAGAGCGGCATCTTCGAGCGGTTCCACTCCATGCCGATCGCCCGGTCGAGCGTGCTGTGGGCTCACGTGCTCACGTCTCTCACGGCGAACGCCATCACCCTCGCGATCATCTTCGGGGTCGGGTTCCTCATGGGCTTCCGCACCGGCGCGAGCGTCTGGGCCTGGCTCGGAGTGATCGGCATCCTGATGCTGTTCACCCTGGCACTCACCTGGTTGGCGATCATCGCCGGCCTGAACGCGAAGACGGTCGACGGCGCGAGCGCCTTCTCGTATCCGCTGATCTTCCTCCCGTTCATCAGCTCGGCGTTCGTGCCGACCGACACCATGCCGGCTCCGGTGCAGTGGTTCGCCGAGAATCAGCCGGTGACCTCGATCGTCAACTCCATCCAGGCGCTGTTCGCGGGCGAGCCGGTCGGGTCCGACATCTGGGTCGCTCTCGCCTGGTGCGTCGGGATCCTCGTGGTCGCCTACGTGTTCGCGATCATCTCGTACCGGAAGAAGGTCAGCTGATCGACGTCAAGCGAGACGGAACGCTCCGACCGGGGACTCTTCCCCGGCCGGGGCGTTTCGCCGCGCTCGGCGGCCGTTCGAATCGCCCGACTGGCTCCATCCGGCCGGGATTTGCCGCAAAGTGGGCGACTCGAAGTCAGCGGAGGCCGACCGGACCGAGCACCACGCGGCGACCGGTCCGGACCCAGACGGCGCCGTCGGCACGGTGCTCGGCGCGGGTGGTGAAGCGGTAGCGGTACGTCACGGCGCGCACCCACCGCGGCCGCTCGCCGTGGAAGGGGTCCACACGCAGCATCCGCAGCGTCGGGGCATCCGCCTCCAGGAGCCGCACGAGGAACACCGAGAACCAGTCGTCCAACGAGTGCCCGAGCGGCAGGAACCACATCAGCCAGTCCAGCCGCAGGTGATACGGGGCGAACTGCCGCGGGATCCGCCGCACGTCCCCCGGCTTCCCGCGGAACTCGTACTCGCGCCAGTGCCGGCCCTCCTCGTCGTCAGACCCCTCCACGACGATCTCGATCCGCTCCCGCGTGACCGTGCCGAAGGCTCCGTAGGCGTTGGCGAGCTGCCACCGGTGGAAGCTCGCGTTCATGAGCTGTCGTCGCGCGAAGAGGTTGCGCACGGCGGGCACGCTCAGCACGACGAACAGCACCCCGACCACCGAGGTCACCACGACCCACCACAGCGGCATGCCGGACACCGTCCACGGCAGCGAGGTCTCCGGCGTCCGCTCCGGGGTCTCGATGCCGGGGAGGCCGATCGCGGAGAACCCGAGCACGATCGTCGCCCAGTTCAGCCACGCGAAGTTCCCGGTGAGCACGAGCCACAGCTGCGTCGCGATCACGATCCCGCCGGCGACGGCACCGACGATCTGCGGCACCGGACCGGGCATCCACAGCGACAGCAGCGGGGCGAAGAGGAAGAACGGCACCACGAGCTGCGCGACGTGGTTCCCGACGACCTCGAGCTTGTGGAACCACCGCGGCAGCAGATGCGCCTGGCGGCTCAGCGGCCCGGGCATCGGCTGGGTCTCGTGGTGGAAGGTCATCGCGGTGAGGTCGCGCCACTCCCGTCCGCCGCGGATCTTGATCATCCCGGCGCCGAACTCCAGCCGGAACAGCAGCCACCAGAACAGCACGATCACCACGGTCGGCGGCGGCTGGTCGTTCGAGCCGAGGAAGGCCGCGAGGAACCCCGCCTCCAGCAGCAGCATCTCCCACCCGAACGAGTAGAAGGTCTGCCCGATGCTCACCACCGACATGTAGCCGAACCACAGGACGAGGAAGGCGAGCATCGGCACCCACGGTGGTCCGAGTTGCGGCACCCCGGCGATGAGCAGGGCGGCGATGACGATTCCCGCCCCGCACAGCGCGACCAGGCGCCGGTCCGTGTAGCGGACGCGGGTGAAGAGCGTGGGGTGCAGCAGCTTCCGGCGCTCGCGCTTCTGCGCCACCCAGTCCAGCAGCACGGGCGCGGGCAGGAGCCCGTGCTCGCCGAGGAGCGGACGGAACTGGTTGAACGTCGAGACGAACGCCACGAGGTACAGCACCGCGATGCCCCGCTGCAGGACCTCGCGGGCGAACCCGAAGTCGACCGCCGCGAACCCGTCCACGGCCACAGGCTACGCCGCGCCCGCCCTCCCGATGAGGGGGTTGCGCGGAGCGGAGATCAGTTCTGCATCGCGATCTGCTGCCCCTTCACGAGCGGATAGGCGACGAGGTCCGTACCGTCGAGATCCTCCTTGTGCATGTCCACACCGGTGATCTGGCTGTTCTCGTAGGTCGTGTAGTAGTACACGCCGGTCGCGGTGTTGGCGCACGACGAGTAGATGGTGATCTCGTACTTCTCCTCGTCGCCGACCTGCACGCACCCGCGCTGCTGGGCGACGGAGCCGAGGATCTGGAAGAACTGGCTGATCGACTCCGACTCCGTCGTCCCGCACACCGAGTTCATGCGCGTGAACACCGCCTTCACGAACCGGGACGACGACGACAGGTCGCCCGGCAGCCCGATCCCGCCCATGCCGCGACTGTAGAGGTCCATCGGCACGTCCGCGGCGAACGTATTCTCCGGCTGCCGCTTCGAGAGGTGCTGATAGTCGTTGAGCCGGAAGCTCTGGATGTCGAACGTGGGGTTGTTCGTGAGCACGCCCCACAGGTTGTCGTAGACCTTGAGGCCGCCGCGCACGCTCTCGACCGTGATCGATGCGCTCTTGTCGGCGATGATCCAGTGCAACGGCGACAGCGGGAACTCCGGGCTGAAGTCGATGTCGACGAGACTCACCGACCGCAGCGCCTCTTTCACCTCGGCCACCGTCTCGAACTGTCCGAGGACCCAGGGGATGAACTCGAACGGCGTGACCTCGGTGTCCCCCGACCCCGGCGCCGGATAGTGCGCGTTGTCCGGGAAGTTGAGCCCCGCCATGCCGAGCCCCTTCTCGTTGACCGCGTCGTAGTAGAGCGGGTAGCCGTCGGCGATCGTGGCGATCCCGATGATCGCGTGGTGCGTCGGCGACGACGGCAGCCGGTGGAACGGGAACGGGAAGTTCCGCGGTGTGACGGTCACGGTCTCGTTGTACGAGAACTCCAGATCGAGATTCCTCCCGAAGTAGTGGTCGGCGGTCGTGAAGCTCAGTCCTGTGCACATGGTCGTGTCCCCCCATCCGCGGGCCGGTCGACCCGCCGGTTTCGCGCCATGCTTCCACCTTCGGCACCGGAATGTAAGTGGGGTCACCCACGACGAAGGAGGGCCTCCCGCTGCGGGAGACCCTCCTTCGAGACGTGCGTCCTCACCGTCGGGACGGAGATCCGCAGGCGCGCGGCGAGCAGCACGCACACGGTGATGCCCACGAGCGTCAACAGAGCCATGGCGAGGAAGCACGCGGCGAGC
>NZ_SSDN01000078.1:0-52823 GCF_004794355.1 Microbacterium sp. K36
CCGGAGCCGGAGGCGGCCGCCGCGGCCTGGCCGATGCCGCCGTCGCCGACGAACACCGCACCGGGGATGGTGGAAGCCGCGCCCGCCACCGCCAGGACCGGCGCACCGCCCTGGAGAGCTGCGAGGTAGCCGGAGGCACCGGTGGCACCGAGGACGAGCGGGAGCAGGACGAGGGCGAGGCGCTTCGAGACGTCCTTGGCCTCGGCCGCGACGATCATGCAGCGGGCGCACTCGTCGAGGTGCAGCTCGAGGCGACGGTGATCACGCGTGGCGAGGTTGCCGCGCGAGTAGGCGCCGAGATGCTCGATCGTCCACTGGCACTCGGAGCCGGGGCTCGCGCTGCGCAGGTGTGCCTGGATCCAGGCCTCTCGAAGTCCTTCGCGGGCGCGGAAGGCGAGCTGCGACACCGCGCCGGCCTTCATGCCGAGGAGCGGAGCCACCTCCTGGGGCTTCATCTGCTCGATCTCGGTGTACCAGAGCACCTCCTGCCACCGGGAGGGGAGGCTGCGGAACGCCTGGGCCGTGAGGCTGCGATCGAGCGCCTCGTTGGTGGCGTGCTCGGTGCTGTCCGGGTCGGCGACCGTGTCGAGTTCGTCGATCGCGGTCTCGCGGCGGGCTCGTCCCCAGGCGGCCGCCGTGTTGCGGATGCTCGTGAAGAGGTAGGCGCGGAACGAGCCGTTGGGACCGCCACCCTTGAGGATCGCCTGGTAGATGCGGGTGTAGGACTCCTGCACCAGGTCGTCCGGATCGATGGAGGAGGTCACCGAGCGTGCGACCGCCATCCCGGACGGGTAGTGCCGCCTCCAGAGTTCCCCGAACGCCCCCTTGTCGCCGGAGCGGACGCGGAGGATTAGGTCGGCATCGCCGATGGTGTCGTCTGGTGTGGTGTTCTCTCGGTGCACGGTCATCCATCTGGTCCCGGGGCACACAGCCGTCCCCAGGAGGAGAGACGCGAGAAGGCGTCTTTCATTACGCGGTCAGACCATTCTCTCGCGAAATCGGCATGGAGGCCAGCCCCGGTGCGGACTCGGAGGAGATGCTCGGGAGGGCTCCGCGGTGCTCAGCGCGGACCGCCCGAGAAGTTTTCTGAACTTTTTTCCGAGAACCGCGTAATGAACCGGGCCGCCCTTCGTCTCATCCCGTAGAGACAGCCGAAATGGACTCCACCGGGGGGCGGAGTTCCGGCGCTGGTGCGGGGGGTACTGCACCAGTGGGCGGGTCGGGATCCTCGGGGGAGGAGCTCCCGGCCCCGCCCGCTCGAGCGGGAGGGAATGGGCCGCCGATCTGGGGAGAACGGCGGCCCACCACTCCCACACCTGCGAGACGCACGTCACCGATCTGGGGAGTCCGGTGACACCGTCTCGTCCGATCGACCGGAGACCGCAGCGCTGCGCGTCGCGCGAAGCGCTGTCCTCCTAGGCGGGCAGCGCCGGACCTGTCCAGACCCGCGCGACGCGCAGCTCCGCGTCCAGAAGCACCGCATCGCCGAGCAGGCCGGGGCGCAGCGCGCCGAGGTGGGCGTCGCGTCCGATCGCGCGGGCCGGGGTCTCCGTGAGCGCCCGCACGACCTCCGCAAGAGGCACGCCCGCCGCCACTGCCCGCTGCAGCGCGACGTCCTGGGTCAGCGTGGAGCCGGCGATCGAGCCGGTGTCGTCGGCGCGGGCCACGCCGTTCTCGACGGTGACCTTCACCGCACCGAGGTCGTACTTGCCGTCGGCGCTCCCGGCCGCGGCCATGGCGTCGGTGATGAGCGCCACGCGGTGCGGCGCCGCGTCGAACACGAGCTTGACGACGTGCGGGTCGAGGTGGACGTCGTCGGCGATGGCCTCCAGGATCACCCGGTGATCCGCGGCCGCGGCGAGCACCGGGCCGGGGGCGCGGTGGTGGATCCCCGGCATCGCGTTGAAGGCGTGGGTCAGCAGCGAGGCGCCGGCCTCGAAGGCGGCGACGGCCATGGCGGCGTCGGCGTCGGTGTGCCCCACTGCGGCCGCGGCACCCGCCGCGACGATCTGACGGACGGCGTCGATCCCGCCGGGGAGCTCCGGCGCGATGGTGACCTGACGGACGGTGCCTTCTCCTGCATCCAGCAGGCGGGTCACGTCGGCCGCGACGGGGTGCCGCAGCAGCGAGGGCTCATGAGCGCCGTGGTGACCGGGGTCGAGGAACGGGCCCTCCAGGTGCGAGCCGAGCACGTCCGCATCGGTCCTGGTCAGGGCGGCGATCAGGGCGACGCTGCGTGCGAGGTCGTCGATCGTGCCGGTGACGAGCGAGATGACGGCCCTGGTGGTGCCGTGCTCGCGGTGCAGATCCCGTCCGGTCCGGATGGCGTTCACGCCGTCGTCGTACGCCGCGCCCGCGCCGCCATGACCGTGGATGTCGACGAAGCCCGGCGTGAGCAGGGCGCCCGCGCCTGCCACGGCCGCGCCATCCACGACCTCGGTCGCCGGCTCCCAGTCCGTCCCCGTGCCGCGCGCGGCGACGACGCCGTCCTCGATGCGCACCCACCCGTCCTCGACGATCTCCCCGCGGTCGACGAGGCGGACGGAGTGGATGACCAGGGAACCGGTCGCGGAGGAGAGGGTCTTCAACGGGCGCTCCAGGGGATCTCGGGGGCGGGGTGGAAATCGACCCCCTCAGCCTTCCACAGCGGCGCGAGGGCGCCGACCCGGGCGCGGAAGGACTCCCATGTGCGGCCCACGCCGTCGCGCGGCGACCAGGCGATCTCGGCCTGGGCGGCGGCACGAGGGAACACGAGCCGCTCCACCTCGTCGAGCGTGCGGGTGGTCTCGGACCACAGCGGAGCCTCGATGCCGAGGATCGCCTCGTCCGGCACGGCGAGCACGTCGGTCGGCTCCCACTCGTACGCGCGACGGACGTCGATGATCGCGGCCCAGGTGAGACCGAGCGGGAAGTCGGCGGTGTACTTCATGTCGAGGTAGGTCGCATCGGCCGCCGACATGATCAGGGCTCCGCCGCGCTCGACGAAGTGCGCGGCCTCCTCGGCGTGCGTGCCCGTCGGCGTCGTCATGCCCCAGTACTGGCCGATCGTGCCGCGGGCGATACCGGCCGCCGAGCCCATCTCGTGCCACGCGACCGGGGTCTTGCCCTCCTCGACGACGATCGCCGTCGCGCGCTCCGCGAAGAGGTCGAAGTCGGCCTGGGGCGTGCCGAGGGACTCGTCGCCGCCGATGTGGATGTAGGGCCCCGGGGTCATCTCGGCGAGCTCGCGGACCACGTCGCGGACGAACCGATACGTCTCCTCCTCGTGGATGCGCACGCTGGAGTGCCCGACCCCCCAGCCCAGATAGGGCTCGCCGGCCACGGGGAGCGGCTGGCCGAGCTGCTCGGACTGGGCGATCAGCGCGTCGTTCAGGACCGGGGCCTCGACCAGCTCCGGGTAGGCGACGCCGATCGCGTGGGTGTGGCCGGGAAGGTCGATCTCGGGGATCACGATCATGTGGCGCGCGGCCGCGTACGCCACGATCTCGCGGTAGTCGTCCTTGGTGTAGTAGCCGCCGGGGGCGCCGTCGGCGGCGGTGGCGGCGGCCCGCTCGGTGAGCAGCGGCCAGGATTCGATGTGCACGCGCCAGCCCTGGTCGTCGGTGAGGTGCAGGTGCAGGTGGTTGAACTTCAGCGCGCTCGTGCTGTCGATGAACCGCTTCACGTCGTCGACGCCGAAGAAGTGCCGCGCCACGTCGAGCATCACGCCCCGGCGGGCGAAGCGCGGGGCGTCCGCGATGTCGGCGCGGAGCAGCGCCCAGCCGGCGTCGTCCTCCCGGAGCAGCTGCAGCAGCGTCTGGACCCCGTAGAAGAGCCCCGCCTCGTCGGCGCCGATGAGGATGGCGCGGTCGCCGACCTCGAGCGTGTAGCCCTCCGGCGCGGACGAGGCCGCGTCGACGAAGAGCTCGATCTCGGCGGGGCCGGAGTCCACCGCGGTGAGACGGAGGCCGGTGCGGCGTTCGACGGCGTCGATCAGCTGTCCGGCGGCGGGGGAGGAGCCGAGCACGCGCGTCGTCGCGGCGAGCGGCAGACGTCCCTCCCTGGCCTTCGCGGACACCGGAGCGGGGACGAGGGGCAGATCAAGAGGTAGGACCATGAACAAAACCTAGCCGCCGAAACACCGCAAGGGAACAGGGGGATCGAAACGATTCTGCAGGTGGTGGGCACGATGCCCGAAACGACCGCGTGCGCGGCGTCGCGCATCGGCTATGCTCGTAACCGTCGCGACTGGCGTCTGGGTGGACAACCACCGGGGAGCGACTGACCACGGAATTCGACCGCGCGCCTGGGCCGATAGGAACACCCTTTTCGAATCCGTCGTCAAAAGGAGCACGTCATGACCGACCGTTACTTCAACGCCCCGCTTTCCGAGGTCGACCCGGAGATCGCCGAGGTCCTCGATCGCGAGCTGAAGCGCCAGCAGACCTTCCTCGAGATGATCGCCTCGGAGAACTTCGTCCCTGTCTCGGTCCTGCAGTCGCAGGGCTCGGTGCTCACCAACAAGTACGCCGAGGGCTACCCCGGCCGCCGCTACTACGGCGGCTGCGAGGAGGTCGACGTCGCGGAGGAGCTCGCCATCTCCCGCGCCAAGAGCCTGTTCGGCGCCGAGTTCGCGAACGTCCAGCCGCACTCCGGTGCGTCCGCGAACGCCGCGGTCCTGCACGCGATCGCCCGCCCTGGCGACACCCTGCTCGGCCTCTCGCTCGACCAGGGCGGCCACCTCACGCACGGCATGAAGATCAACTTCTCCGGTCGCCTGTACGACATCGTGGCCTACGGGGTCGACGCCGAGACCTCGACGATCGACATGGACGAGGTGCGCCGCCTCGCGATCGAGCACAAGCCCAAGGTCATCATCGCCGGGTGGTCCGCCTACCCGCGCACGATGGACTTCGCCGCGTTCCGCGCCATCGCCGACGAGGTGGGCGCGATCCTCTGGGTCGACATGGCGCACTTCGCCGGCCTCGTGGCCGCCGGTCTGCACCCCAACCCGGTGCCGCACGCGCACGTCGTGTCCTCGACGGTGCACAAGACCATCGGCGGCCCCCGCTCGGGCTTCATCCTCACCAACGACGCCGATCTCGCCAAGAAGATCAACACCGCGGTCTTCCCCGGTCAGCAGGGCGGTCCGCTCATGCACGTGATCGCGGCGAAGGCGACCGCCTTCAAGCTCGCCGGCACGCCGGAGTTCAAGGAGCGCCAGGAGCGCGTGCTGCGCGGTGCGAAGCTCATCGCCGAGCGCCTGTCGCAGCAGGACGTGAAGGACGCCGGCATCGCGGTGCGCTCGGGCGGCACGGACGTGCACCTCGTGCTCGTCGACCTCCGCGACGCCGAGATCGACGGCAAGCAGGCGGAGGACCTCCTGCACGACATCCACATCACCGTGAACCGCAACGCCGTGCCGAACGACCCGCGTCCGCCGATGGTGACCTCGGGTCTGCGGATCGGCACGCCCGCGCTCGCGACCCGCGGCTTCGGCGACGCCGAGTTCACCGAGGTGGCCGACATCATCGCCCTCGCGCTGCTCCCCGGTGCCGACATCGAGGCGCTCCGCGCCCGCGTGGACGCGCTCGCCGCGGCCTTCCCGCTCTACCCGGACCTGCAGCAGTGACCGCGGTCGTCCTCGACGGCAAGGCGGCGGCGGCCGAGATCCGCGCCGAGCTGACGGAGCGGGTCGCCGCACTGAAGGAGAAGGGCGTCACCCCCGGCATCGCCACGGTGCTGGTGGGAGCCGACCCCGCCTCGCAGCTCTACGTGGGCATGAAGCACCGGCAGTCCGAGGCGATCGGGATGAACTCGATCCAGCGCGAGCTGCCAGCCGATGCGACGCAGGCTGACGTCGAGGCGCTGATCGACGAGCTCAACGCCGATCCCGCCTGCCACGGGTACATCGTGCAGCTGCCGCTGCCGAAGCACCTCGACACGGACGCGATCCTGGAGCGGATCGATCCGGCGAAGGACGCGGACGGCCTGCACCCGACCAACCTCGGGCGCCTCGTCCTCAACGTCAACGCGCCGATCCACACGCCGCTGCCGTGCACCCCGCGCGGTGTCATCGAGCTGCTGCTGCGCAACGACTACGACCTCAAGGGCAAGCACGTCGTGGTCGTCGGCCGCGGTGTCACCATCGGGCGCTCGATCGGGCTGCTGCTGACCCGTCGCGACCTCAACGCCACGGTCACGCTGACGCACACCGGCACAATCGACATGCCGCGTTACCTGCGGGAGGCCGACGTGATCGTCGCGGCCGCGGGGGTCAAGCACCTCATCCGCGCCGAGGACGTCAAGCCCGGAGCCGCGGTGCTGGACGTGGGGGTCACCCGCGAGACCGATCCGGAGACCGGCAAGAACCTCGTGTTCGGTGACGTCGCTCCCGAGGTCGCCGAGGTCGCCGGGTACCTGTCCCCGAATCCGGGAGGGGTGGGGCCGATGACCGTCGCCCTGCTCATGACCAACGTCGTCGAGGCGGCCGAGCGGACGGTCTGACTTCCGCGCCGCGTCGCAGATTCACGCGAACGCCGCAGGGATCCCCGGGATCCCTGCGGCGTTCGTGCGTTTCTGCGGACTCAGACCTGGCCGTGCAGCGAGCTCTCCACGCCGCTGATCCGGGCCTGCTCGTCGAAGCGGATCGTCGCGGTGCCCGAGGCGTCCGTCACCGTGGCGCCGGAGAAGGACTCGTCCGTCCAGGTGAGGGTCCAGCCGGCGAGACGCGCGAGGTCCCAGACCGCCGTGCGGGCATCGGGAAGGGGTGTCTGCGCGAGGGTGCGGGGGAGGGCCACCACCGTGTCGGCGACCGTGAGCGGAGCGAGCGGGGCGTCGAGCAGGAACACCGCGCGGGTGCCGCCGTCGACGGGGGCCGAGTAGTAGGGGGAGCGCCCGGTGAGCTCCACCGCCACGCCGCCGATCGTGTGCGCCGCGCGGGCGATCCACTCCGCGTCGCCCGAGGCGTCGGCCGGGAACGGGACCTCGGGGGCGGTGAGCTCGGCGATCCCGTGCTGCTCGCCGTACGCGCGGAGCTGCGCGGCGAC
This sequence comes from Microbacterium sp. K36, assembly GCF_004794355.1. NCBI lineage: Bacteria > Bacillati > Actinomycetota > Actinomycetes > Micrococcales > Microbacteriaceae > Microbacterium > Microbacterium sp. K36. The sequence continues at coordinate 7,029 of NZ_SSDN01000078.1, forward strand.
ACCCTGGGGGTCGCCCTGGGGGTGCGCCCACGCCCACAGCAGCGAGCGCGGGCCGGGGGCGATCGTGGCGATGAGGTGCGCGCGGGTCACGAGCTGCCGGGTCGGGTCGTCGTTCGCGGTGAAGGTCAGCGTCCCCGCCGCGAGGTCGGCGTCCCACCGGTGCTCGCCGAGTGCGTCGGCGGCCGCGGAGAGGGCGTCCTGGCGGAGCGCGGTGAAGAGGGCGGCACGGTCGGCGAGGGGCTGCAGCGGGGGGAAGGTCATGCCCACAGTCTCCCCGGGATTGCTATGAATCCGCCACTCCCGCGCGCTCCGTGACGGCCGCCGCGGGCCGCCCCATCCGCCACACCGCGGGGACGAGCAGCGTCACCAGAGCGATCGCCGCATAGAGGACCGCGGAGGTGGTGAGCACGGTGGCCGGCTCCGCATGCGTGATGAGCCAGCCGTACACGAGCGTGCCGATGGGCATCACGACGAAGCTGCCGAGCATGTCGTAGCTCGCGACCCGCGAGAGCTTCTCCCCGGGGATGTTCTCCATCATCGCGAGGTTCCAGCCGGTCGCGAAGACCTCGGCCCCGGCTCCGGCGACGAACGCCGCCATCGCCAGCAGGACCACGGCCGGATGCACGCCGAGGAGGGTGAGTGGCAGGGCGAACGCCGCCATCCCGATCATCCCGTAGCGCAGGGGCCGGCGGAGCGGGAACCACATCAGCAGCAGGGTCATCACGAGGACCCCTGCCCCCTCCGCGCTCACGACCCACCCCCAGCCGGAGATGCCGAGGCGATCGTCGTTCTTCGCGATGTACGGGCCGACGACGCCCCAGGCGCCCACGTGGATCGCGTTCATGATCATGAAGGCCAGCACGATGGTCCACAGCCAGGAGCGGCTCCAGAACTCGTGCCACCCCACCCGGAGGTCGTGGAACATCGTGGTGCCGCCGGAGGCCGCGGGTGGCGGGAGCTTCACGAGCGCGAGGACCGGGATCGCGAGCAGCCACCCCGCCGCCTGCACGACCATGGCCCACGCGGGTCCCGCGGTGGCCACCAGGACCCCGGCGATGACCGGGCCGCCGATCGTGACGGCCGAGCGGACGAACGACAGCATCGCGTTCGCCTGCTGGAGGTGCGCGGGGGTGGTCAGCTGCGGGATGATGCCCTGCATCGCGGGGAGCACGAACGCGGAGGAGGCGCCGTTGATCGCGGAGAGCACGGCGAGGAGCGGGACCGTGGCCGTGCCCGTGAACAGGAGAGCGGCCATCGCCCCGACCGACAGGATGTCCACGACGTAGCAGGACTGGATGATGAGGGCGCGGGGGAGGCGGTCGGCGACGACCCCTCCGAACAGGACGAACACGATGTTGCTGATCGTGAAGGCCGCGAGCACGATCGAGAGCGACCGGGCGTCGTTGTCGATCTCGAGCACCGCGAACGCCAGCGCGATCGCCGACATCGAGCCCGTGACGAGGGTCAGGGCGCGCGCGAGGAAGAACCACCGGAAGTTGCGGTCCTGCATCGCCGCCAGTCTGTGCACCGGCTCATCCTTCCCGCCCGCTCCGAATCGCGCAAATGGCACCATTCCGGCCGCGGATGGAGCCAGGTGCGCGACTCGAAGTCAGTAGCTGGGGCGGCCGGAGGCGTCGGAGCGGGGGAGGAAGCGGGCGGCGAGGGCCTCGGAGGCGCGGGCGAGGAGGGCGACGTCGGCGCCCACGGCCACGAAGTCCGCACCCGCCGCGAGATACGCGTCGGCGGCGGAGGGGTCGAAGGCGTTCACGCCCACGGGTTTCCCTGCGCCGTGCACCGCGGCGAACACCGACTCCACGGCGGCGACCACGTCCGGATGCGTCTGCTGTCCGAGCAGGCCCATCGACGCGGACAGGTCGGAGGGGCCGACGAACACCGCGTCCACCCCGTCGACCGCGGCGATGTCGGCGGCGGCCTCGACCCCCGCGGCCGTCTCGATCTGCACCGTCAGCGACACGTGCTGCGCGGACTCCTGCAGGTAGCGGTCGACGCGGTTCCAGCGGGCGCTGCGGGCCAGGGCGCTGCCGACCCCGCGGACGCCCTCGGGGGGATAGCGGGTCGCGGCCACGGCGGCCCTGGCCTCGTCGGGGGAGGACACCATCGGCACGATGAGGTTCTGCGCACCGAGGTCGAGCACCTGCTTGATCGCGACCGCATCGTTGAAGGGCACCCGCACGAGGGGCGTGACCGGATAGGCCGCGACCGCCTGGAGCTGGGTCAGCACGGACTCGAGCGTGTTCGCCGAGTGCTCCATGTCGATGAGCAGCCAGTCCAGCCCGGAGCCCGCGGCGACCTCGGCCAGCAGCGGGCTGCCGGAGCACACCCACATCCCCACGAACGGCCGGTCGGACGCGGCGAGCTGCGCGCGGAAGGACGGCTCTAGACGAAGCGGCATGTGATGGTCCCCATCGGTCCGTAGTCGCACAGCACCTCGTCGCCGCGCGACACCCACATCGGGCGTGTGAACGATCCTGCCAGGATGATCTCCCCCGCCTCCAGACGCGCGCCGTGCTGATGGAACTTGTTCGCGAGCCACGCCACCCCGGTGGCCGGATGCCCGAGCACGCCGGCGGCGACACCGGTCTCCTCGATCTCCCCGTTGCGGGAGAGCACGCCGGGCACCCACCGCAGGTCGATCTCGTCCGGGCGCTTGCGCACCGTCCCCAGCACCATCGCCCCGTACGCGGCGTTGTCGCTGATGGTGTCGACGATCGTGCGGCCCTCGAGCTCGATGTGCGAGTTCAGCACCTCGAGGGCCGGCACGGCGTAGTCGATCGCGGCGAGGGCGTCCTCCAGCGTGCAGTCGGGGCCCTCCAGCGGTTCCTTGAGCACGAACGCCAGCTCGACCTCGATGCGGACGTTGGAGAAGTGATCCGTGGGGATCTCCGCGCCCGACTCGTACACGGTGTCGTCGAACATGACGCCGTAGTCGGGCTCGGTGATCCCCGTCGCCTGCTGCATGGCCTTCGAGGTCAGGCCGATCTTGCGCCCGACCAGCCGGCGGCCCGCCGCGACCTGCGAATCCCGCCACACGCCCTGGATGGCGTAGGAGTCCTCCACGGTCGCCTCGGGGTACCGCGCGGTGATGCGCGGGATCACCCCGTGCGTGCGGTCGGCCTCCGCGAGCTCCGCGGCGATCTGCGCGATCGTCTCCTCAGACAGCATGAGCGTCTCCTAGAGCTGGTGGCCGAGCTTGTACTCGCCCTGCTTGTACTCGGGCATCGAGGTCTCGCCCTCGTCCGCGCGGGTGTAGGAGAAGCCGTCGGCGCCGATCGTCACGGCCATCTCGCTGGAGTCCGTGCGGGCGACGACGGGCTGCGGGTTGCCGTCGAGGTCGAGCACGAGCGAGGCGTCCGTGTACCAAGAGGGCACCACCGGGGTGCCCCACCAGTCGCGGCGCTGGTTGTCGTGCACGTCCCAGGTGACGACCGGGTTGTCCGGGTCGCCGGTGTAGTAGTCCTGCGTGTAGATCTCGACGCGGTGGCCGTCGGGGTCGCGCAGGTAGAGGTAGAACGCGTTGGAGACGCCGTGCCGGCCGGGGCCGCGCTCGATGGCGTCGGAGCGGCGCAGCGCCCCGAGCTTGTCGCAGATCGCGAGGATGTTGTGCTTCTCGTGCGTCGCGAAGGCGACGTGGTGCATCCGCGGACCGTCGCCGCCCGTTGCCGCGGTGTCGTGGACGGTGGGCTTGCGGCGCATCCACGCGGCGTACACGGTGCCCTCGTCGTCCTGGATGTCCTCCGTCACGCGGAAGCCGAGGTCCTGGTAGTGGCGCACCGCGCGCGGCACGTCAGGGGTGACCTGGTTGAAGTGGTCGAGGCGCACGAGCTCGCCGGGGGTGTGCAGGTCGTACCGCCAGGACAGGCGCTCCACGTGCTCGGTGGCGTAGAAGAACTCGTACGGGAAGCCGAGCGGGTCGACGACGCGCACGGAGTCGCCGATGCCCTTCACGAAGCCGTTCTCCTGACGACGGACGTCGCAGCCGAGCTCCGTGTAGAACTCCACGGCGCGGTCGAGGTCCTCCGCGGCGCGCACCCGGTACGAGAACGCGGCGACCGCGGCGATGGGTCCCTGACGCAGCACGAGGTTGTGGTGGATGAACTCCTCGGTCGAGCGCAGGTAGATCGCCTCGTCGTCCTCCTCGGTCACGTACAGGCCCAGGATGTCGACGTAGAACTGCCGCGACGCGGCCAGGTCGGTCACGACGAGCTCCATGTACGCGCACCGCAGGATGTCCGGCGGCGTGCTCTTCGGCGTCGCGACGGGGTTGTCGCTCTGGATCGGGGCCTCCTGGCTCACGTAGTAGCCGGAGGAGGTGAGGGTCTTGGCGGTCTTGTCGGTCATGTCAGCGTCCTTGCTTGTGTCCGGCGGGCGTCAGTTCTTGCCGAACGTCGGGTTGTGCGGGGTCGAGGCGAGCGTGATGTGCACGCTCTGCTGATCGGTGTAGAAGTCGATGGAGCGGTAGCCGCCCTCGTGGCCCAGGCCCGATGCCTTCACGCCGCCGAACGGCGTGCGCAGGTCGCGGACGTTGTTGCTGTTCAGCCACACCATGCCGGCCTCGACGGACTGCGCGAACGTGTGGGCGCGCTTGAGGTCGTTCGTCCAGATGTAGGCCGCGAGGCCGTACTTCGTGTTGTTCGCGAGTGCCAGCGCCTCCTCGTCGGAGTCGAACGGGGTGATCGCGACGACCGGGCCGAAGATCTCCTCCTGGAAGATGCGGGCGTCGGGGGCGACGTCGGCGAACACCGTCGGGGCGACGAAGTTCCCCTCCTCGAAACCCTCGGGACGACCGCCACCGGCGACCAGGCGGCCCTCGGTCTTGCCGATCTCGACGTAGGACATCACCTTGTCGTAGTGCTCGGGGTGCACGAGAGCGCCGACCTCGGTCTCGGGGTCGTGCGGGTAGCCGACCTTGACGCGCTGCGCCTGCGCGGCATAGCGCTCCACGAACTCCTCGTAGATCGAGCGCTCCACGAGGATGCGGGACCCGGCGGTGCAGCGCTCGCCGTTGAGGGAGAAGACGCCGAAGATGGTCGCGTCGACGGCGGCCTCCAGGTCGGCGTCTGCGAAGACCACGGCGGGCGACTTGCCGCCGAGCTCCATCGACAGGCCCTTGAGGAACGGCGCGGCGTTGCCGAAGATGATCTGCCCCGTGCGGCTCTCGCCGGTGAAGGAGATGAGCGGCACGTCGGGGTGCTTCACCAGCGCGTCGCCGGCGTCTTCGCCGAGGCCGTTCACGAGGTTGAAGACGCCCTGCGGCAGGCCCGCCTCCTCGAAGATGCCCGCCCACAGCGAGGCGGAGAGGGGCGTGAACTCGGCCGGCTTGAGGACGACCGTGTTGCCGGTCGCGAGCGCGGGGCCGAGCTTCCAGGACTCGAGCATGAACGGCGTGTTCCACGGGGTGATGAGCCCGGCGACGCCGATCGGCTTGCGGTTGACGTAGTTCATCTGCTTGCCCGGCACCTTGAAGGCGTCGTCGGCCTGGGCGACGATCAGATCGGCGAAGAAGCGGAAGTTCTCCGCGGCGCGGCGGGCCTGACCGAGGGCCTGCGTGATCGGCAGCCCCGAGTCGTACGACTCCAGCTCCGCGAGCCGGGCGTCGCGCGACTCCACGATGTCGGCGATCCTGTGCAGCACGCGCGAGCGCTCCCGCGGGAGCATCCGCGGCCAGGGACCCTCGTCGAAGGCGCGCTTGGCGGCGGCGACGGCCCGCTCGATGTCGGCCTTCTTGCCGGCGGCGGCCGTCGTGTAGGTCTGGTTCGTCACCGGGTCGAGCACGTCGAACGTGTCGCCGTCGATCGAGTCGACGAAGGCGCCGTCGATATAGTGCTGGATGTGGTCGGGCAGGTCGGCGGGGATGCGGGAGTCGGTCATGATGCTTCTCCTTCGGCGGGGACGGAACGGGTGTGCAGGGCGTCGAGGAACGCGTCCCTCGTGCGCCACCGGTGGTTGCGGGCGGCGAGCTCGATCTCCAGCGGCTCGGCGCCGTCGCGGATCAGCTCGAGGATCTGGGCGTGCTCGTCGACCGAGTGGTGGGCGCGGCCGGGCACGTAGGCGAAGGTCGAGTCGCGGATGCCGGACAGCCGGGCCCAGCCGCGGTGCACGAGGTCGAGCAGGTGCGGGTTCGGGCACGGCTCGAACAGCACGGAGTGGAACTGCCGGTTGAGCTCGGTGAACGTGTGCGGGTCGAAGTGGTCGAGCAGGCGGCTCATCCGCTCGTTGACCTCCGCGGCCTGCGCGAGCGCGTCCGCGCCGAGCAGGGGAGCGGACAGCGCGGTGGCCGCGCCTTCGACGAGTCCGAGCGTCTGCATGGTGTGGGCGTACTCGCCCTCATCCACGAGGGTCACGCGGGCGCCGACGTTGCGCTCGAAGGTCACGAGCCCCTCGGCCTCCAGGCGGCGGATCGCCTCGCGCACCGGGACCACACTCATCCCCAGCTCCTCGGCGATCGGACCGAGGACCAGGCGGTAGCCGGGACCGTAGGTGTGCGCCGAGATGCGCGCGCGGATCCAGGCGTACGCCTGCTCCGACTTGCTGGCGCTCTCGACCGTGCTCACTTCCGCTCCGCTCCGGTGCCGGTCGCCTGCTCGTAGCGGGCGCGCCACTCGGCGTTCATCGGGAAGAGGCCGTCGACCGGGTGCCCGGCGGCGACCTGCTCGGCGATCCAGGCGTCCTCGATCTCCTGGGCCACGGCGTCGGCGGCGACCTCGGCGGCGAGAGCCGGCGGGATCACGATCACGCCGTCGCCGTCGCCGACGATGATGTCGCCGGGCTGCACGGTGGCGCCGCCGCACGAGATCGTCACGTCGACGTCCCACGGCACGTGCTTGCGGCCGAGCACCGAGGGGTGCGCGCCCTGCGAGAAGACGGGAAGCCCGATCTCGGCGACGGCCTGGAAGTCGCGCACACCGCCGTCTGTGACCACGCCCGCCGCGCCGCGGGTCTGCGCGCGCAGGGCGAGGATGTCGCCGAGCGTTCCGGTGGTCGCGTCGCCGCGGGCCTCGATGACGATGACCTCGCCCTCGGCGACCGCATCGAACGCGCGCTTCTGGGCGTTGTACCCGCCGCCGTGGGTGCGGAAGAGGTCTTCGCGGAACGGCACGAAGCGCAGGGTCTTGGCGGTGCCGACGATCTTCGTGCCCGGGAGGTTGGCGGAGACGCCGTCGATGAAGCAGGAGTGGTGTCCGCGCTTGCGCAGCTGGGCCGAGAGGCCGGCGGTGGGGGCTTCGAGGAGCTGGGCGCGGAGCTCGGGGGTGAGCGTGGGCGCGGTGTCCTCGGCGGGCAGGCCGGCGAGCTCGCGGGAGCCCCAGGCCTCGGTGCGCTGGAGGTCGTCGACCGCGGGGAGCGAGCCGAGGTCGCCGTCGAAGGGGACGTCGCCCTGCGTGACCGTCGTGACCAGGCGGCCGGACGTGGGAGCGCCGGGGGCGTCCGGGGCGTCGACCTCGATCTCGACCACGTCGCCGGGGACGATGACCGATGAGCCCGCGGGGGTGCCCGTGAGGATCACGTCGCCGGTCTCCAGCGTGAAGTGCTGGGAGAGGTCGGCGACGAGCTGGGCCAGCGGGAAGATGAGCCCGGCGGTGGTGTCGTCCTGGCGGAGCTCGCCGTTCACCCAGGCGCGCACGCGGAGGGCCGCCGGGTCGACCGTGCGGGCGTCGATCAGCTCCGGACCGAGCGGGGTGTACCCGTCGCCGCCCTTGGAGCGGACGTTGGAGCCCTTGTCGTTGGCGCGCAGGTCGTAGAGGCCGAGGTCGTTCGAGGCGGTCACCCACTGCACGTGATCCCAGGCGTCGGCGAGGGCGACCCGGCGGGCCGGGGCGCCGATGATCAGCGCGATCTCCCCCTCGAACGCGAGCAGCTCGGTACCGGCGGGGCGCTCGACGGTACCGCCGGAGACCCCGACCGAGCTGGCCGGCTTGAAGAAATAGGAGGGGTGGGCGGGGCGTCGACCACGCTGGTCGGCCCGCGAGGCGTAGCTCAGGTGGATCGCGATGATCTTCCCCGGGCGGGCGATGGTGTCCGTCACGGATGCGCCTCCTCGCGCTCGTCAGGACGCGTTGTGCGTCGTATCCGAAATCATATATCATCGTCTCACCCCTCGGCAAGCAGATCGGATTCACGTCCGTGCGCGCCGTGACAACGCGGTCACAAGCACAAAGGAGACACCCCATGAGCGGGCAGTCACAGGATGGGTTCACGCCCACCGGAACCATCGCGACGGCGGCCGACCGGCGTCGTGTCGTCTTCGCCACCGTCGTCGGGACCACCGTCGAGTGGTACGACTTCTTCATCTACGCCACGGCGGTCGGGCTCGTCTTCGGACAGCTCTTCTTCGCTCCGCTCGGCGCCAACAGCGCTCTCGTCGGCTTCGCCACGGTCGGTGTGAGCTTCCTCTTCCGTCCCCTCGGCGCGTTCCTCGCGGGCCACTACGGCGACAAGTTCGGCCGCAAGGCCGTGCTGATGTGGACGCTGATCCTCATGGGTGCCGCGACCGCCCTGATCGGTCTGCTCCCCACCTACGAGACCATCGGCGTGCTGGCGCCGATCCTCCTCGTGCTGCTGCGCATCGTGCAGGGCATCTCGGCCGGCGGCGAGTGGGGTGGCGCGGTGCTGATGGCCGTCGAGCACGCCCCGCGCAAGAAGCGCGGCATCTTCGGCGCCTCCCCGCAGATCGGCGTGCCGCTCGGCCTGCTGCTCGCGTCGGGCGTCATGGCGCTGATGACCGTGATCGCTCCGGGAGACCAGTTCCTCGCCTGGGGCTGGCGCGTGCCGTTCCTGCTGAGCGTCGTGCTGATCCTCGTGGGCTACTACGTCCGCCGTCGCGTGGAGGAGAGCCCGGTGTTCGCCGAACTCGCCGAGCGCAAGGAGAAGGCGAAGATGCCGATCGTGCAGCTCTTCCGCAAGCACCTGCTGCTCGTCATCATCGCGGCCCTCGTCTTCGCCGGGAACAACGCGGTGGGCTACATGACCACCGGCGGCTACATCCAGGGCTACGCCACGAACCCCGACGGACCCATCGGCCTCGAGCGCGGACCGGTGCTGTGGGCGGTCGCCGGATCGGCCGTGACCTGGCTGCTGACCACGCTGCTGGCCGGCTGGGTGTCGGACCGCATCGGCCGTCGCACGACCTACCTCATCGGCTGGGTGCTCCAGCTCGTCGGCGTGTTCACGCTGTTCCCGCTCGTCAACACCGGCGAGGTGGGGCTGCTGTTCGCCGGTCTCGCGATCCTCACGATCGGCCTGGGCTTCACCTACGGGCCGCAGGCGGCGCTGTACACCGAGCTGTTCCCTGCGAGCATCCGGTTCTCCGGCGTCTCCATCTCGTACGCGATCGGCGCGATCGCCGGCGGCGCCTTCGCGCCCACCATCGCGACGTTCATCGTCGATCAGACCGGCTCCACCGAGGCGGTCACCTGGTACCTCGCGGGCATGACGCTCCTCGGCCTCGTCGCCACGCTCCTGCTGCGCGACCGCTCGGGCATCCCGCTCGGTCCGGACCACGAGGAGGAGCAGTCCGTCAGCCCGATCCGCGGGCTCGCGAAGGTCTGACCTCCCCGCCACGAGAGCGCACGTCCCTGAGGGGCGTGCGCTCTCGCGCGTCCGGCTCAGCCGTCGAGGGCCTCGCGGATGAGATCGGCGGAGCGCCGGAGGCGCGCGGCGATCTCCCCGTCGTCCAGGTCGGTCGCGACGTGTACGACGGCGATCGCGGCGGGCCGCTGACCGCGCAGGCGGAGCGGGACGGCGACCGACTGGACCGTGGGGATGACCTCGTCGTGGCTCGTGGCGTAGCCGCGCGCGGCGGCGGCGTCGACGTCGGCGCGCAGGGCGGGGGAGATGTCGACGTCGACCTCCGCGCCGTCGAGCTGCGCGAGGATCGCCTTCCCGGGGGCGCCGACCGTGACGGAATGCCGCGCGCCGGGGCGCTGGGCGACGCTGGCGACGGCGTGCCGCGGCTCGACGCTGGCGAGGGTGATGCACTCGGCCCCGTCGAGGACGGCGAGGAAGCAGGTCATGCCGAGCTCGTTCGCGATGGCGGTGAGCTCCGGCAGGGCCTCGGCCTGGAGGTCGTGGGCGACGCCGGCGGCGAGGGCGGCCATGCGGGCGCCGAGGCTCACGGCGCCGCTCGCGTCGCGGATCACGAGACCGTGGTCCTCCAGTGTGCGGAGCAGGCGGTAGGCGATGGACCGATGCACATCGAGGCGCCCCGCGATGTCGTCGATGGTCAGCGCACCGCGGGCGTCGGCGAGCACCTCGAGGATGCGGATGCCGCGGCTCAGCGTCTGCGAGGCGGGGGCGACGGGGCGCTCGGGCATGGCTCTCCTTGCGATGCGCGAGGCACCGGTCTAGGCTGTGTTCAATAGTAGAACACTGTGTTCGAATATAGAACACGATGCTCCTGGGCGCAAGACCCGACGAAGACGTCCGGAAGGAATCGACGACGATGCAGTTCCACCACCACGGCTATGTGTCCGGAGACCCGCGCGTGCAGGACGCCGCCGGCACCGGGATCGACCGCCCCGCCGCCCTGCCCGACGAGGTCGACGTCCTCATCGTCGGCTCCGGCCCCGCGGGCATGCTGCTCGCGGCGCAGATGTCGCAGTACCCCGACATCACGACCCGCATCATCGAGAAGCGCGAGGGCCGCCTCGTCCTCGGACAGGCCGACGGCATCCAGCCCCGCAGCGTGGAGACCTTCCAGGCCTTCGGCTTCGCCGAGCGCATCATCGCCGAGGCCTACAACATCGGCTGGATGAACTTCTGGGGCCCCGACCCCGAGCACCCCGATCGGATCGTGCGGACCACCCGCACCGCCGACTACGCCTACGACATCTGCGAGTTCCCGCACCTCATCGTCAACCAGGCCCGCGTGCTGGACTACTTCGCCGAGGCGGCGGCCGACGGTCCCGGACGGATCGTGCCGGACTACGGCGTGGAGTTCCTCGGGCTCACCGTGCACGACGAGGGCGAGTACCCGGTCGAGGTGAGCGTCCGCCATGTCGGCGAGGCCGACGAACGCGTCGTCCGGGCGAAGTACGTGGTGGGCTGCGACGGCGCCCGGAGCGGGGTGCGTCAGGCGATCGGACGCACGCACGTCGGCGCGAGCGCCGCGCACGCCTGGGGCGTCATGGACGTGCTCGTCAACACCGACTTCCCGGACTGGCGCACCAAGTGCGCGATCAACTCGAAGGCCGGCAACATCCTGCACATCCCGCGGGAGGGCGGTTACCTCAGCCGCATGTACATCGACCTCGGCGAGGTCGCGGCGGACGACGATCACCGCGTGCGCCAGACGCCGATCGAGGAGATCATCCGGCGCGCCAACGCGATCCTCCACCCCTACACGCTCGATGTGAAGCAGGTGGCCTGGCACAGCGTCTACGAGGTCGGCCACCGCGTGACCGACGGCTTCGACGACGTGGACCCGGGCGTCGACCGCAGCCCGCGTGTCTTCCTCACCGGCGACGCCTGCCACACCCACAGCGCCAAGGCCGGCCAGGGCATGAACGTGTCGATGCAGGACGGGTTCAACCTCGGCTGGAAGCTCGGGTCCGTGCTGAGCGGCCGTGCGCCCGAGTCGCTGCTCGCCACGTACGGCGCCGAGCGTCGTCCCGTCGCGCAGCAGCTCATCGACTTCGACCGCGAGTGGTCCAGCCTCATGGCGCGCAAGCCGGAGGAGATCTCCGACCCCAACGAGCTGGCCACGTACTACCTGGCGACGGCCGAGTTCCCGTCCGGGTTCATGACCCAGTACACGTCCTCCATGATCACCGGCACGGACGCGCACCAGGCGCTCGCGGTCGGCTACCCGCTGGGCAAGCGCTTCAAGTCGGCGGAGGTCGTGCGGGTCGGGGACGGCAACGTCGTCCACCTCGGACACCACGCGAAGGCCGACGGCCGGTGGCGGGTCTACGCGTTCGGCGACCGCACCGGCGACGCGCTCGCCGCGTGGGCGGAGGAGGCGGCGCCCGTGTTCGCACGGTTCACCCCGGCGGACGCCGACGCCGACGCCGTGTTCGACGTGAAGGCCGTGTATCAGCAGCCCTTCGAGGAGGTCGAGGTCACGACGACGCCCGAGCTCTTCCAGCCGAAGACCGGCCCGCTCGGACTCACCGACTGGGAGAAGGTCTACGCCGCGGGACCGAGCAAGTGGTGCGGCACGGACATCTTCGAGGCGCGGGAGCTGTCCCGCGACGGCGTCGTGATCGTCGTGCGTCCGGACCAGTACGTCGCCGCGATCCTCCCGCTGGACGGCGTGGACGAGCTGGCGGGCTTCCTGGACGGGGCGCTGCTGCCGGTGCGCTGAACCTCGGCATGACACGTGTCATGCCGAGGAGATGACACCGCCCTCCGGACGGCCGCGCGCTCCGGCGCGAGGCTGGAGGCATGAACGAGACATCCGTGCAGGAGGCGGCACCGCGCGTCGCGTCGTCCTCCGCGTCCCCCGCCGTCGATGACAGACCCGTGGCGCTGGAGCTGATCGACGTGCGCAAGCACTTCGGCAGCGGCGAGCGCCGCGTGTCGGCCGTCGACGGTGTCGATCTCTCCATCCGGCGCGGCGAGGTGGTCGCCCTGCTCGGCCCCAACGGCGCGGGCAAGACCACCACGCTCGACATGCTCCTCGGGCTCACCGCCCCCAGCAGCGGGACCGTGCGCGTGCTCGGGACGGCTCCGGAGCGGGCCACCGCGAACGGGGCCATCGGGGCCGTGCTGCAGACCGGGGGCCTGCTCGGCGACCTCACCGTCGGCGAGACCGTGCGGCTGATCGCCTCGCTGTACGGGCGGGAAGCCCTCGCGCGCGTGCCGGAGGTGATGCGCCGTGCCGACCTCGCCGGTCTCGCGCGCCGCCGGGTGTCCAAGTGCTCGGGCGGCGAGCAGCAGCGCGTGAAGTTCGCGCTCGCGATGATCTCCGATCCCGACATCCTCGTGCTCGACGAGCCGACCGCCGGTATGGACGTCACCGCGCGGCGTCACTTCTGGGACGTGATGCGCGCCGACGCGGACGCCGGGCGCACGATCGTGTTCGCCACGCACTATCTGGAGGAGGCGGAGCAGTTCGCCCGCCGCACGGTGGTCATGCATCGGGGCACCGTCGTCGCGGACGCGCCCACCGCCCTGCTCCGCGCGAGCCTGGGCGAGCGCACGGTCTCGGCCACCGTGCCCGCCGTGTCGGACGCGCTGGTCGCCGCCCTGACCGCCGCGGAGGGCGTGACGGGCGTGCGCATCGACGGGAACCGCCTCAGCCTCCGCGCCACCGACTCCGACACCGCCGCCCGCCTGCTGCTCGACGGGGGAGCGCACGACCTGGAGATCGCCGCCCCCACGCTCGAGACCGCCTTCACCGCCCTCACGGAGGACTGACATGACCATGACCGTCTCGCCCACCATGCTGCGCATCGAGGGGCTGCGCCAGCTGCGCAACCCCTACACGCTCGCCTTCACCCTGGCCATGCCCGTGGCCATGTACCTGCTCTTCGGTGCGGGCATGGGGTACGGCACGCTCTCCGCCGGCAACGGCAACGTCTCCTTCTACGTGATGGTCTCGATGGCGGCCTACGGCACCGCGGTGGCGATGAGCTCGCTCACCTCGCTCGCGGCCACCGAGGCCAAGCAGGGGTGGGGAAGGCAGCTCGCGATGACGCCGCTGACGACCACCGGCTACGCCCTGACGAAGCTGCTCACCGCCGTGTCGTTCGCGGCGCTCGCCCTCGTCGCGGTGTTCGTCGCCGGGCTGCTCACCGGCGCGGAGGCGGACGGCGCCTGGCGGTGGGTCGTGACCGCCGCCCTCATCCTCGGCATCGGGCTCATGTTCGGCCTCTACGGGCTCGGGGTCGGCCTGTTCTTCGGCTCCGACTCCGCCGCCGCGCTCGCGTCCATCTCGATGACCTTCTTCGCCTTCTTCGGCAACGTGTTCATGCCGCTCGACGGCGTCATGCTCGAGATCGCCCGGTTCACCCCGTTGTACGGCTTTGTCGCCCTGAGCCGGTGGCCGCTCACGGAGGGCGTGCTGACGACGGGGCAGACGGATGAGCTGTGGATGCTGCTCCTCAACGTCGCGGTCTGGCTCGTCGTCTTCGCGGTGCTGGTGACGATGGGCGTGCGGCGCTCGCGGTCACGACGGTGAGCGCCCCGCGCGACAGTAGGTTGGACGGATGACGATGCAGGAGGGCCGGGAGGCGGACGCCCGATCCGGGACGGGCAAGGACCCCTGGGCACGGTTCGGCTGGCTGATGGCGGTCGTCTGGCTCGTGTTCCTGATCTATCCGGTCCTCGCGCTGCTCGCCTCCGCCGCTCCGCAGGCGTGGGTCGTCACGGGTTGGGTGGCGCTGGTCGCGTTCATCGTCCTCTATGTGACGGGGTTCATGCACGGCATGCGCGGCGGAGGCGGCCTCGGTCGTACCCCCTCGCGGCGACAGTGGATCACGTTCGCCGCGCTCATCGTGTGCGCGCTGGCCACGATCCCGGCCGTGGGCGGGTCGGCGCTGAGCTTCCTGCCGTTCATCATGTCGTTCGCCTCGTACGGACTGACCCGTGCTTGGCACTGGATCACGACCATCGCCGCGCTCGTGGTGGCGGCCGGCTGCGTCTTCCTCATCCCCGACAACCTCTCCTACCTGTCCGTCCTCGCGATCGTCGCCCTCCTCGGCGTCGTGAACACGGTCTCGACCTGGCTCATCGTGCGCTCGGCAGAGGCGGAGCGGCTGGGCAGGGAGCTGGCGACCAGCGAGGGGCGGGAGGCCGTGGCGCGCGACGTGCACGACCTCATCGGCCACTCGCTGACGGTCGTCGGACTCAAGGCACAGCTCGTGCGGCGGTTGATGGACTCCGACCCGGAGCGCGCCAAGGCCGAGCTCGCCGACATCGAACGTCTGACCGCGGAGGCCATCGCCGGAGTGCGGCAGACTGTCGCCGGTGCGCGGGCGACGACCCTCGTCGAGCAGCTCGCGTCGACCGAGGACTCGCTGCGCGCCGCGGACATCGCGCTCGTCGTGGACGGGACCCCGGACGCCCTCTCGCCTGTGCAGGCGATCACGGCGAGCTGGATCCTCCGCGAGGCGACGACCAACACGCTGCGGCACTCCGGTGCCGCGGCCGTCCGCGTGCGCATCGCTCCGGGCGTGCTCACCGTGGAGGACGACGGTGTCGGGCCCGCGTCCGCGACCGGGCATCGCGAGGGCAACGGCATCCGGGGGATGCGCGAGCGCGCGGCGGCGGCCGGCGCCGGGTTCACCGTGCGGCCCGGCGAGGCGGCGGGCACGCGGGTGGAGGTGACGTGGTGACGGCGGCCCCGACGGTTCCGATCCGGCTGCTCATCGCCGACGACCAGGCCCTCGTGCGCGGGGCGCTCGGGGCCCTGCTCGACCTGGAGCCGGATCTCGAGGTGCAGGGTCTGGCGGCGGACGGTGCGGAGGCGCTGCGCCTGGCGGAGGAGCTGCAGCCGGACGTGTGTCTGATGGACATCCAGATGCCGGGCGTGGACGGCGTCGAGGCGACGACGCGGATCCGCGCGGTCAGTCCGCACACGCGCGTGCTCGTGGTGACCACGTTCGCACGACCCGGGTACCTGCGCGCGGCGCTCGACGCCGGGGCGAGCGGTTTCGTGGTGAAGGACACCCCGGCCGAGGAGCTCGCCGCGGCCGTGCGCCGCGTGCACGCCGGACTCCGGGTGCTCGATCCGAAACTCGCCGAGGAGAGCCTGTTCGAGGGAGCCAACCCGCTGAGCGACCGGGAGCGGCAGGTGCTGCGGCTCGCCGCCGACGGACGATCCGCGGCGGCCATCGCGGCGGAGGTGTTCCTGTCGGCGGGCACCGTGCGCAACCACCTCTCCGCCGCGATCGGCAAGACCGGCGCCGAGAACCGGGCGCAGGCGGTGCGGATCGCGTCCGACAAGGGCTGGCTCTGACTCCTCTGGCGGGTGTCGGAGGCCGCGCGTACTGTGAGGGCCGACGGGTGACGGAGCCCGACAGGAGGAGTGCGTGATGGACTGGAAGATCGAACTCATCTTCGTGCCGGTCAGCGATGTCGACCGGGCGAAGGACTTCTACGTGAAGATCGGTTTCCACGCCGACCATGACCAGGTGCCGTACGAGGGGCTGCGGTTCGTGCAGATGACGCCGCCGGGGTCGGCCTGCTCGATCGCCTTCGGCACGGGGCTGGACACCGGCCTGGCACCGGGGCAGCAGAACACCATCCAGGTGGTCGTCCCCGACGCCGACGAGGCTCTCGCCCATCTGCGGGGGCTCGGGGTGGAGGCCGAGGGCGTGGACGAGCAGGACTGGGGTCGCTTCGTGCGCTTCGACGACCCGGACGGCAACACCTGGACCCTGCAGGAGCTCCCGGACTACAGCGCCCAGGGGTGACGACGGTCCCCGGGCCGGGTCTGGGGACGGGGGTCGTGTCCGGTTCAGGTTCGTCTCGGGTCTGGTTCGGTTCTGGGGGCTCGGGGGTTGTGTGCGGTCACAGATGCACGACCTCGTGACGGATGCACGACCGGCGACAGTGTGTGGTCGTGCAGATGGAACGGGGTCGTGCAGGTGTAGGCGGGCTCGGGACGCGGGTCCCCTGTCGGGGCGGAGATGCACGGCTGAGGACGAGTGCACGACCTGGGGTGGGTCGTGGTCGTGCACCCGTCACCGTGTCGTCCTCCTGTGCGTTATGCCCATGTGTGCCGTTGGTCGCGCCCGAGGGGTCGATGTCTCGTCGGCCGCGACGGATGCACGGCCGGGTGACGGATGCACGACCGAGGGTGGGTATCGCTCGTGCGGGCGGCACCGGGTCGTGCGGGTGTGCCTGTGGGGAAGGTCCGGAGTCGGGCGACGGATGCACGGCCGGGTGACGGATGCACGACGAGGGGTCGGGTGTGGTCGTGCGGGCGGAACCGGGCCGTGCAGGCGGTCCGGGATCAGGGTGGTCCGGGATCAGAGAGGTCCGGGGGGTCAGGGAGGTCAGGGGGTCAGGGAGGTCCGGGGGTCAGGGGAGGCGCGTGGCCCCGCCGGAGACGACGAGGCCGCCGGAGGCCGGGATCGCGACGCGGAGTTCGCTCGGGCGACCGACGTGGGCGCCCTGACGGATGCGGACGGTGTCGCCCGGATAGCCCTGCGCGCGGAGGTAGGCGCCGACCGAAGCGGCTGCGGACCCCGTCGCGGGGTCTTCGGTGATGCGGCCCACGGGGAAGAGGTTGCGGGCCTCGATCTCGGCCGGATCCTCGGCGTGCAGCACCGTCACCGTGCCCTGCCAGCCCTGTGCGCGCATGAGGGCCGCCACGTCGGCGGGGGAGAAGCGGAACTGATGGAAGAGCTCCCGGTCGGCGACGAAGACGATCGGGTGCCAGTTGCCCGCGAACGCCTCGCGGACCGGGAAGCGCGGGTCCACGTCGGCCGGCGCCATCCCCAGCAGCGCGAGGAGGCGGTCCCGCACGACGGGGTCGAGGTCGCGGACCTCCGGCTCGACGCTCGTGAACGACACTGTCACCCTGCCGTCCGCGTCCGCGAAGGACTCCATCGACACGTCTCCGGCCGCGGTCTCGAACACGACCGTCCCCGGCCCCTGCCGTTCGGCGAGGGCCACCGCGGTCGCGACCGTCGCATGCCCGCAGAACGGCACCTCCGCGGCGGGCGACCAGTAGCGCACCCGGAAGCGGGAGCCGTCCGCCGCGGCGTCCTGCACGAACGCGGTCTCCGAGTAGCCGACCTCGCCCGCGATCCGCTGCATGTCTGCCTCATCGAGCCTGTCCGCGGCGAGCACGACACCCGCGGGGTTGCCGCCGTCCGGCGTCGCGGCGAAGGCGCTGTAGCGCAGGACCTCGGGAGCATCCGTCATTCCGGGAGCCTATCGGCCCGCACGGGTCAGGAGTTCACGCGGATGATCTCCTGCTGGTATGGCGCGATCACGTCGCCGGAGATCCGGAGGTCGAGGACGAGGAAGCGCCGGGTCGCCGGGTCCTCCTCGGCCCACGCGGCGAGGCGACCCAGGTCGTCGAGCGTCCGCACCACGACGCCCTCGGCGCCGACCGCGGCCCCGAACGCGGCGAAGTCGACCTCGGGGATGCGCATCGGACCCTCGGCCAGGCCCTTCAGTCCGTAGAGGTTGACCTCGGCGCCGTACGCGGCGTCGTTCCAGACCACGGCCATGCCGCGTCCGCCCGCCGCCCGCACGGCCGATTCGAGGTCGGCGATCGCCATGAGCCCGCCGCCGTCGCCGGAGGTGAGCACGATGGTCGCGTCACGACGGGCGAGGGCCGCGCCCACCACGCTGGGCCAGCCCTGTCCGATCGACTGGAACGCGGTGCCGATCATCATCATCCGGTCGGGCGCGGCGACCGGCCAGTACATGTTCGCCCAGCCGATGAAGTGCCCGCCGTCCGAGACCACGACGCGGTCTTCGGGAAGGAGCTCGGCGATCCGGCGCGCGGCGGAACGCGGGTCGAGGCGGCCGTCCGGTGCGAGCTCGTCCCCGGGCTCGTACGCACGGGCCGCGGCGACATCGACCGTCTCCCGCCAGGGTCGGGCGGGCACAACTGCGGAGTCCGCGCCCGACACGCCGCCGGAGCCGGGGGTGGCGCCGGCGAGTCCGGCGGCATCTCCGAAGTCGTGCCCAGAGGAGAGAGAGGAGAGGCGGGCGACGAGGGCCTCGGCGGCGAGACGGGCGTCGGCGCGCACGAAGCCGCCGACGTGGGCGTGCGTGGCGGCCGGAGCGGTGTCGATCTGGAACACCCGGGTGCCCGGGGCGAAGAGGTCGCCGAAGCGCATCGTGAACTGGTTCAGGCTGGCGCCGAAGACCACCGCGACGTCGGCCGTCCGCACGAGCTCCATCGCCCCCTCGGCGCCGAAGCCGCCGGTGACCCCGAGGTCGTACCGGGCGTCAGGGAAGATGCCGCGGCCGAGGGCGGAGGAGGCGGTGAGCGCCCCGGTCTGCGCGGCGAGGGCGCCGAGAGCCTCGCCCGCGCCGGCCAGCCAGGCCCCGCGCCCGGCGAGGAGGAACGGACGCTCGGCGTCGCGCAGGGCGGCGGCGATCTCATCCAGCATGCCCTCGGCGAAGTCCCCGCGCGGGGCGAGCGGCGCGGGGAGCCGAGGAGCCGGGGCCGCTGGCACCGCACCGGCCTCGAGGGCGGCGACGTCGTAGGGGATGGCGAGCACGACGGGCACGCGATAGGTGAGGGCGTGCTCGACGGCGATGACGGTGGTCGCGGCGGCATCCGTCCGCCCGACGGTGTAGGTGCGCGCGCCCACCGCCGAGGCCAGAGCGATCTGGTCCACGTCCCACGGCCGCGGACCCGAAGTCGGCTCGTCGCCCACCACGAGGACGAGCGGCACGTGCGCCTGCACGGCTTCGGCCAGCGCCGTGATGGTGTTCGTGAAGCCGGCGCCGTAGGTGGAGGTGCCCGCGGCGATGCGGCCCGAGGCGCGGAAGTGCGCGTCGGCCGCGACGACCGCGCCCTGCTCGTGCCGCACGGCGGTGAAGGTGGCGTCGGTCTGCGTCTCGAGGGCGTCGAGGAAATAGGCGTTGCCGTTGCCCATCACGCCGAAGACGGCATCGACGTGCTGGGCGAGGGTGAGGGCGACGTGCGCGGAGACGGAGGGCATGGAGAAGCCTTTCGAGACAGGGACGGAGAAGGGGGATCCGTATGTGTCTCGCCCTCGCGGCGATGCGAGGTGCTTCGTGCCTCTTTTTCAGGCACCGGCAGGGCCGGACCTGCTCAGTCTAGCGGCGGCTCGGACGGAGCGGATGCGCGAGAATGGACCGATGACGGATGCATCGATCGAGCGCGAGACGCTCACCTGGGACGGCTTCGGCGCGGCGACGCGCGATCTGGCGCGCAACATCATCGCGACGGGCTTCGAGCCGGAGGTCGTGGTGGCGATCGCGCGCGGCGGCCTGCTCCCGGCCGGCGCCATCGCGTACGGGCTCGGCGTGAAGAACTGCGGCGCCATCAACGTCGAGTTCTACACCGGCATCGGCACCGTGCTGGACGCCCCGGAGGTGCTGCCGCCCGAGCTCGACATGGCCTATCTCGACGGCCGCCGCGTGCTGCTCGTGGACGATGTCGCCGACTCCGGTCGCACGCTGGCGCTCGCCGTCCAGCTGCTGCAGGAGAAGGGCGCCGACGTGCGCTCCGTCACGATCTACACGAAGCCCTCGACGATCATCCAGCCGGACTTCGCGTGGAAGGACACCGACCTCTGGATCGACTTCCCCTGGTCGTTCCGAGGCACGGTGCGTCAGGAGGACGAAGGCCTCCCGCCCACGGCCTGATCAGGCGTCGTCCGTCGCACCCCGCCGCAGCGCCAGGAGCGTCTGGATCGTGTCGGCCTCCGCCGCGGTCTTATCCGGACGGTAGCCCTTGACCCTGGCGAACCGGAGTGCGAGACCGCCGGGGTAGCGCGGGGACCGCTGCACGCCGTCGATCGCGATCTCGACCACGAGCTCCGGCCGGAGGAACACCGTCGACGCGGAGCGATGGGTCTCGTGCGCCGGGAACTCGTCGGTCTGCCACTGCAGCAGCGCATCCGTGAGGCCCTTGAAGGTCTTGCCCACCATCACGAACCCGCCGGGGTCGCCGAAGTCGCCGTCCGGATCCCGGGCGCCGAGGTGCAGGTTCGACAGCCATCCGCGGCGGCGCCCCGACCCCCACTCGGCGCCGAGCACCACGAGGTCGAACGTGAGGACCGGTTTCACCTTGACCCAGGACTTGCCGCGGCGGCCGGCGGCGTACGGCGCATCCACGGCCTTCACGAGCACGCCCTCGTGGCCGGTCGCCAGGGCTTCGCGGGACAGGCGCTCGGCCTCTTCCGCGCTGTCGGTCACGATGCCGGGCATGCGCCACTCGCCGGCGACCTCGGCCAGGACCTCCTGGCGCACCGACAGCGGCTCGTCCAGCAGGTCGCGGCCGTCCACGTGCAGGACGTCGAAGAACCAGGGGCGCAGGGCGAGCTCGCGCGCCGCGTCCGCGCCGAACCGGGACATCGTCTCCTGGAACGGCCGGGGACCGCCGTCCTCGTCGAGCGCCAGGGTCTCGCCGTCGAGGATGACCTCCTGCGCGGGAAGACCGCGGACGACCTCGACGATCTCGGGCAGGCGGTGGGTGACGTCCGCGAGGCTTCGTGTGTAGATGCCGACCTCGTCGCCGCGGCGGTGCACCTGCATGCGCGCGCCGTCGAGCTTGTACTCCACCGAGGCGCGGCCGGTGATCTCCAGGGCGGCCGTGGGCGTCGGTGCGGTGGCCGCGAGCATCGGGAGGACGGGGCGTCCCACCCGGAGCCCGACCTCGTCGAGTGCGCCCTCGGCGCCGGTGAGCGCGAGCAGCGCCGTCTCGCCGAGGTCGCCGGAGAGCATGGCCGCTCGTCGCACCGTGGCAGGCGGGGCCTCGGCGGCGCGGGCGATCGCGTCGAGGAGCACGCCGCTCAGCGCTCCGGTGCGGAGCTCCCCGAGCATCGCCCTGGTCAGGAAGTCCCATTCGGGAGCGGTGGCTCGGGCGGCGAGGTCGTGCAGCAGCTCGCTGCGTACACCCGCCGAACCGGAGCCCGAGGTGTGCGCGAGGGTGTCGAAGGCGTGGTCGACCTCCGCGATGGTCAGCATCGGCGTCGTGGTGTGCTCGATGGCGAGGGCCGTCAGCCCCCGCCACCCCACGCCGAGGCGACCCTGGCGGGGTGCCGCGAGGAGCAGCCCCACGAGAGGCGGGATGTCGTCGGCGTCGGCCCGGCGCAGCAGCGCCGCGATCGCCTCGACCTTGGCCAGGCGGGACGAGGTCGCGGCGACCTGGTCGGTGGTGGTGACGAGCTCCGAGAGCAGCATGCGGGCATCCTCCCACCGGGGTCGGACACCGCGCGAGACGGTTGACACCGACGGCCGGGCCGTGGCGTCAGCGCCCGTGGAACTCCGGCTTCCGCTTCTCCTGGAACGCGGCGAAGCCCTCGCGGTAGTCCTCGGTGTCGCACAGGGCGGCCTGCGCCGCGTTCTCGACGTCGATGGACTCCCACAGGGTGAGGCGTTCGTCGCGGATGCGGGCGACGAGCTCCTTGCTCGTCCGGAAGGCGGCCGTGGCGCCGTGGGCGGCCTTCCCCGCAGCGGCCGTCGCGGCGGCCTGCACCTCGTCGTCCGGGAGCACCTGGGAGAAGAGCCCCGAGCGCACGGCTTCCGTGCCGCTCATGAGCCGGCCGGTGTAGATGAGGTCGAGCGTCTTGTGCGGGCCGAGCCGGTCGAGGAACAGCGCGTGCCCGCCGGAGTCGAGGGTCGCGCCGAGCGCGGCGAACGGGGAGCCGATCTTCGCGGACTCGGCGACGTACACGACGTCGGTCGCGATGAGCAGCCCGAGTCCTACGCCGAGGCAGGCGCCGTGGGCGACGGCGAACGTCGGCGCCGGGAAGCGGGACATCCGCTGCAGCAGGGGCGTCACGCGTCCGCCGAGGTAGCCGAGCACATCGTCGTCGCGCGGATCGACGGCGGAGATGTCCCGCCCGGCGCAGAACGCGCGTCCCTCGCCGCGGAGCAGCAGCGCCCGCACCCCGGCGGCCTCGGCCTCCCGGTACGCGGCGTCGAGCTCCGCGAGGGCGGTCTCGTCCAGGGCGTTGAGCTTCGCGGGGGCGTCGAGCACCACGGTGGCGACGTCGTCGGCGATGGCGAGATCGATCATCAGGACTCCTCAGACGTCGTAGTCCACGACCACGCGGTCGCTGGTCGGATGGGACTGGCAGGTGAGCACGTAGCCGCGCTCCAGCTCGTCGGGCTCCAGGGCGTAGTTCTCGGTCATCGTGACGCTGCCCTCGAGCACGCGCGCGCGGCAGGTGCCGCAGACGCCGCCCGCGCACGCGAACGGGGCGTCGGGGCGCACCCGCAGCGCGGCGTTCAGCACCGACTCGCGCGCCGCGACCGGGCTCTCCACCGTGGACGAGACGCCGTCGAGGTTCACCTCGATCCGCACGGTCTTCTCGCCCGAGCGCACCGTGACCGGTCGGGCGGTCCGCACCGGCTCGTCGCCGGTCGTGAACAGCTCGAAGCGCACGTGCTCGCGGGGCACGCCCACGTCGGCCAGCACCTCCCGGCACAGGTCGACGAGCGCGAGCGGTCCGCACAGGAACCACTCGTCCACGTCGGCCGGGTCGATCAGCGCGTCGAGGATCGTCCGCAGCTTGGGCTCGTCGATGCGGCCGGAGAGCACCGGCGCGGTCCGCTGCTCGCGGGACAGCACGTGGTGCAGCGTGAGCCTCGTCGGGTAGCGGTCCTTGAGGTCGGCGAGGTCTTCCAGGAACATGACGTCCAGCGTCGACCGGTTCGTGTAGAGGAGCGTGAACCGCGAGGTCTGCGACCGGGAGAGCACGGTGTGTGCGAGGGCCATCAGCGGCGTGATCCCGGAGCCGGCCGCGATGCCGACGACGTGCTTCTCGTCCAGGTCGTCGAGACCGGAGGTGAACGTGCCCTGGGGGCTCATGACGTCGATGCGGAAACCCGGGTGCAGTCCGGTCTGGGCCCACGTGGAGAACGTCCCGCCCTCGTCGCGCTTCACGGCGACGCTCAGGCGCGTGGGTGCCCCGTCGGTGCGATGCTCGGGCGCCCGGCAGAGCGAATAGGAACGCCGCACCTCCACGCCGTCCAGCGTCGTGCGCAGCGCCACGTACTGCCCGGGGAGGTGGTCGTAGTCGTCGGCGAGCTCCGCGGGCACCGTGAAGGTCACCTCGACGGAGTCCTCGGTGAGCGGGCGGACGTCCTCGACCTCGAGCGTGTGGAACCGGGCACGGCTCCGTGCCCGGGCGGGGGAGGCGGGAGAGGGCGCCGGCGTCGTCGCCGGAGCCGGGGAGAACAGCGACATCAGTGCACCTTGAAGTGATCGAAGGGTTCCAGGCAGGCCCGGCACTCGTGCAGCGCCTTGCACGAGGTCGACCCGAAGCGGGAGACCTCCCGGGTGTCGAGGGAGCCGCACCGGGGGCAGCGCACGCTGAGGGCGAGCCGGATCGGACCGGCGGGTACGGCCGCGCGGCCGCTGGGAGGCGCGATCCCGTACGCGCGGAGCTTCTGCTTCCCGGCGTCGGTCATCCAGTCGGTGGTCCACGCGGGGGAGAGCACGAGCCGCACCTCGACGTCCGCGAAGCCCGCGGCCGTGAGCGCGAGCACCACGTCGTCGCGGATCGTGTCCATGGCCGGGCACCCGCTGTAGGTCGGCGTGATGTCGACGACCACGCGCTCGCCGCGGAGCTCGACCGCCCGCAGCACCCCGAGGTCCTCGATCGTGAGCACCGGCACCTCCGGGTCCGGCACGGCGGCGGCGATCCGCCAGGCCTCGGCCGTCGCGTCGCCGGTGGTCCGGGTCACCATGACGCCCCCGGGTGCCGTCGCGCCAGCACCTGCATCTCGGCGAGGATGTGCCCGAGCGGCGTCGCGTGGGCGCCGTTCCGGCCGCCCGCCGACGACGCCGGCACCTCCGGCACCGCGAGCTCGGCCTCGGCGAACACCGTGTCGATGACCGCGTCGAACGGAGCGCGGAGGGTCGACGGCCGCACGGCGGCATCACCGAGGCGATCGATCAGCGGCTCGTCGCGGAACAGCTCGTCGACGTACGGCCACACATCCGCGAGGGCGCGGATCATCCGCCGCCGGGACTCCTCCGTTCCGCCCGCCAGGCGCAGCACCCACTGCACGGCGTGGTCGCGGTGGTAGTCGACCTCCTTGAGCGCCTTCTCCGCGATCGCGGCGAACGTGGGCTCGGTGCTCGCGCGGAGGGCGGCGTAGAGCTCCACCAGGTAGACCGAGGCGACGAGCTGGCGCGCGATGGTCTGCGCGAAGTCGCCGTTCGGCTGCTCCATGATCCAGGCGCTGCGGAACTCCGGCTCGTCGCGGAAGTACGCGAGATCGTCCTCGGAACGGCCGTCCCACGTGCCCGCGAAGTGCAGGAAGGAGCGGGCGTGGCCGAGCAGGTCGAGGGCGATGTTGCCGAGCGCCACGTCCTCCTCGAGCTCGGGGGCCCGGGAGATCCAGGCGCCGAGCTGCTGCGACAGGATGAGGGCGTCGTCGCCGAGCCACAGGGCGTACTCGGCGATGTCGGCGCTCGCCGCGGTCGTGCCCGCGCCGGCGAGCTCCTCGCTGAGCCGCAGCTCGTCGACGGAGACGTCGCCGTGCGCCTCCCCGTGGACGTCGCCGGGTGCCTGAGCGGAGCTGGGTCCCTGAGCTCGGCCGGTTTCCTGAGCGGAGCTGGGGCCCTGAGCCTGTCGAAGGGTCACAGGTGCGGCACCCCCTCGGACGCGGTGTAGTACACCGCGTGCCGGTAGTTCTTGCCGGCGGGGCTCTCGAAGTACGCCCCCTTGGCATCGGGGTCGCTCGTGGTGATCGCCTCGGCGGGGACCGCCCAGATCGACACGCCCTCGCCCCGGCGGGTGTAGAGGTCGCGCGCGTTGCGGATGGCCATGTCGGCGTCGGGGGCGTGCAGCGAGCCGACGTGCACGTGGCTCAGCCCGCGGTTCGCCCGCACGAAGATCTCCCACAGGGGCCAGACCTCGCGGCCCTGGGTCCCTGAGCTCGTCGAAGGGTCGGCTCCGGGGGTCGCCATCACGCCACCGCCCCTGCGACAGGCTCAGGACGCAGACGGGAACGCTGCTTGCGGGCGTACTCCGCGGCGGCCTCCCGCACCCACGCGCCCTCGTCGTGCGCCGTGCGCCGGCGCTCCAGCCGCTCGGCGTTGCACGGCCCATTGCCGCGCAGCACCTGGAAGAACTCGTCCCAGTCGATCTCGCCCATCTCGTAGCGACCGGTCTCCTCGTCGAACCGCAGGTCGGGGTCGGGGAGGGTGACGCCGAGGATCTCGGCCTGCGGCACGAGCATGCTCACGAACCGCTGACGCAGCTCGTCGTTGGAGAAGCGCTTGATCTTCCACGCCATCGACTGGGCGGAGTTGGGGGACTGGTCGTCGGGCGGCCCGAACATCGCCAGGCTCGGCCAGTACCAGCGGTCCACCGCGTCCTGCGCCATCTGCCGCTGCTCGTCGGTTCCGCGCATGAGCGAGAGCAGGATCTCGAACCCCTGGCGCTGGTGGAACGACTCCTCCTTGCAGATGCGCACCATCGCGCGCCCGTAGGGGCCGTAGGAGGCGCGGCACAGCGGCACCTGGTTGCAGATCGCGGCGCCGTCGACGAGCCAGCCGATCGCGCCCATGTCGGCCCAGGTCGGGGTGGGGTAGTTGAAGATCGACGAGTACTTCGCCTTGCCGGAGATGAGCTGGTCCATCATCTCGTCGCGGGTGATGCCGAGGGTCTGGGCGGCGGAGTAGAGGTAGAGGCCGTGACCGGCCTCGTCCTGCACCTTCGCCATGAGGATCGCCTTGCGCTTGAGGCTCGGGGCGCGGGTGATCCAGTTGCCCTCGGGCTGCATGCCGATGATCTCGGAGTGGGCGTGCTGGGAGATCTGCCGGATGAGCGTCTTGCGATAGGCCTCGGGCATCCAGTCGCGCGGCTCGATGCGCTGCTCGTTCGCGATCAGCTCGTCGAACAGGCGTTCCTCGTCGGAGGTCTCGCCGTCCACGAGGGACAGGTCTGCGGGACTGGTCATCGTCGACTCCTCGGGCTCCGGTCCTTCTTTACTGACCGATCGTTAGGTAATTCTGACACACGCGACGGCCCGATTCAACAGGACGTGTCAGCGTGAGCGCGAGATCAGTGCCAGCAGCGCGCGGCCGTAGGCCTCCGCCGGGTCCGGGTGCTCGAACCGCAGGGGAGCACCGCCGAGCTCGATCTCGACGCGGAACGTGTCAGGGAGGCGGGTGAGGGCACGGAACGTCCCGCGGAGGAGGTCGCGCAGCTGGTCCTCGCGCGGCAGCCACACCGCATCGGCGAGGGTCACGGCGTCGAGCGCCCACTCCGTCGTGCCGTTGAAGGCGAGATCCGTGCCGGCCGGCGTCTGCCGCGCCTCGATGGTCATCGCGCTCACCGTGAAGACGTCGGCCTCCGCCTCCAGCTCCACCTCGTCCGGCAGGTCGAGCTGGAACCGGTCACCCTCCGCGGGCTTCCAGGTCAGACCGGCATCGCGGAGGGCGACGGCGAGTTCGCGGGTGATCATTCCTCCACGCTACGGCTTCTACGGCGGTCATCCACCGAGACCGGGCGGCGGTCGGAGTCCTGTCGGAGGTCTGCGGCAGAGTGGAGGGCATGACCTCCCCGACCGCCGTGCCCCTCCGCGAGGCCGCCCGCGCCGCCCTCGGCGAACTCGTCGGCCGTCCCGACGTCGACTTCCATGACGGCCAGTTCGAGGCGATCGAGGCGCTGGTGGAGGGGCGTCGCCGCGCGCTCGTGGTGCAGCGCACGGGGTGGGGGAAGTCGGCGGTGTACTTCGTCGCGACCCTGCTCCGCCGTCGGCAGGGGGCCGGCCCCACCGTGCTCGTCTCTCCGCTCCTGGCGCTCATGCGCGACCAGATCGCCGCAGCGGAGCGGGCGGGCGTGCGCGCCGTGGCGATCAACTCGACCAACGCCCACGAGTGGGCGGAGGTGCAGGAGAGGCTCGCCGGAGACGACGTGGACGTGCTGCTCGTCTCGCCGGAGCGGTTGAACAACCCGGCCTTCCGCGAGGAGCAGCTGCCCGCGCTGGTGGCGCGGCTCGGCATGCTCGTCGTCGACGAGGCGCACTGCATCAGCGACTGGGGGCACGACTTCCGTCCGGACTACCGCCGACTGCGCGACCTCATCGCGCAGATGCCCGCCGATGTGCCGGTGCTGGCGACGACCGCGACGGCGAACTCCCGCGTGGTGGCGGACGTGGCCGAGCAGCTCGGGGCGCTGCCTGGTGGCGCGGGGGCAGCGGAGGCGGTGCCCGTGCTCACGATCCGCGGGCCGCTCGCCCGCACCTCGCTGCGGCTCGGCGTGCTCCGCCTCAAGGACTCGGCGAGCCGCCTGGCCTGGCTGCTCAGCCACCTCGACGACCTCCCCGGCAGCGGGATCATCTACACGCTGACCGTGGCGGCGGCGGTCGACACCGCGCGGTTCCTGCGTGATCACGGCCACGACGTGCGCGCCTACACGGGGCAGACCGACCCCGAGGAGCGTGCGGAGTCGGAGGGCATGCTCAAGCGCAACGAGGTGAAGGCGCTCGTGGCCACCAGCGCCCTCGGCATGGGGTTCGACAAGCCGGACCTCGGATTCGTCGTACACCTCGGAGCCCCGTCCTCGCCCGTGGCGTACTACCAGCAGGTGGGACGAGCGGGGCGTGCCAGCGAGAGCGCCGACGTGCTCCTGCTCCCCGGTGTCGAAGACCGCGAGATCTGGCACTACTTCGCGACCGCGTCGATGCCCGATCGGGAGCGCGCGGAGCGGGTGATCGCCGCGCTCGGCGACAGCCCGATCTCGACGCCGGCGCTGGAGGCCCTCGTCGACATCCGCCGCACGCCCCTCGAGCTGCTGCTGAAGGTGCTCGACGTGGACGGTGCCGTGCGTCGCGTGCAGGGCGGCTGGATCGCGACGGGACACCCCTGGACGTACGACGCCGAACGCTACGAGCGCATCGCCGCCGAGCGGGTCGCGGAGCAGGAGCACATGCTCGAATACGAGCGCACGGACGGCTGTCGGATGGCCTTCCTGCAGCGGGCTCTCGACGACGACACCGCGGCCCCCTGCGGCCGGTGCGACAACTGCGCGGGCGTGTGGTTCCCGGCGGAGGTCGCGCAGACGGCGAGCGCGCAGGCGGCGGCCTCCCTCGACCGGGTCGGCGTGCCGGTCGAGCCGCGTCGCGCGTGGCCGACCGGGGCCGACCGCCTCGATGTGCCGGTGCGCGGCCGCATCCCCGCAGGAGAGCAGGCCGATGAGGGGCGTGCCCTCGCCCGGCTGACCGACCTCGGCTGGGGCGGCACGCTGCGCGAGATCTTCGCGGCAGGTGCCCCGGACGCCCCGATCAGCCCGGCGCTGCTGCAGGCGTGCGTGCGCGTGCTCGCGGGGTGGGGCTGGGCGGAGCGGCCGGTGGCCGTGATCGCGATGCCGTCGCGGTCGCATCCGCAGCTCGTCGACTCCCTCGCCCGCGGGCTGTCCGAGATCGGGCGGCTGCCGTACCTCGGCGCGCTGGAGTGGCGGGGCGGAGGGCCTTCGGGGCAGGCGGGTGGGAACAGCGTGTTCCGGCTCGCGGGGGTGTGGGACCGGTTCGACGCGGCGCGTCTCGAGGTCCCCGCCGGTCCGGTGCTGCTCGTCGACGACCTCATCGACAGTCGCTGGACCCTGACGGTCGCGGCGCGCGCGGTGCGGAAGGCCGGGGCCACGGCCGTGCTGCCGTTCGCGCTCGGCCTGCGCGGCTGACCGCCGCCGTCAGTCCTCGGCGGGGGCCACGGGCGGTGGCCAGGACGTCGCGCCGAGTTCGCGGGAGATGTTCCGTGCCGTCTCGCGGAGCGCGTGCACGACGGCGTCGGATGCCGGTGCCTCCGCGGTCGGCAGCACCACGGCCACCGCGGCGACGATCGTGTTCGAGGCGTCGGCGATCGGCGCCGCGAGGGACGACTCGCCGAGGACGGCCTCATCGCTCTCCGCCGCCGTCCCGCGTTCCGTGATCCCCGGCAGCTCGAGGGTCAGTCGCGCCACGTCGGTGACCGTGTCGCCGGTGAGGCTGCGCAGGGGCTCGGCGAACACGCTCTGCTGGAAGCCCTGGTCGTACGCGAGGAGCACCTTCCCCATCGCGGAGGCGTGTGCGGGGACCGCCATCCCCGTCTCCAGCATCTGCGGGCTGTCGTCGGGGCGGAGGTTGTGGTGGATCACGAGGACGTCCGTGAGGTGCGGGGCGCCCAGACGCACGGACAGCTCCGTCCGCCGCGCCAGGTCCTGCGTCCAGCGCATCGCCCGTGCCCGCACGTCCAGGGTGTCGAGGTACACGTTGCTCAGTCGCAGCAGCGTGGGGCCGAGCATGTACCGCTGTCCGCCGCGCTCCTTCGCGACGAGGCCGTGCGCGCGCAACGACTTCACCAAACCGTGCACGGTCGACGGCGGCAGGCTCAGGGCCGCGGAGAGGTCCGTGATGCCGAGGTGGCGGGCGCCCTGGAGCAGGTCGAGGATCTTCGCCGCGCGGTCGATCGCCTGGATCATGCGCGTCCTCCTTCCGGTCGTCGTCGAGCCGGGTCTCCGGTCGCCGGATCGATCTTGACAACCCGGCAGGCTCCGAGCATATTCGACATTGACGAATCCCTTTCGGATTTTCGCTCGAGACTCACGCCGCATCAAAGGAGATCGCAGGATGAAGAAGCTCATCAACGCCCCGGAGGACGTCCTCGTCGAGTCCCTGAAGGGCGTCGCCGCCGCGCACCCCGAACTCTCCGTCGACCTGGAGAACCACGTCATCACCCGGGCGACACCGAAGGAACAGGGCAAGGTGGCCGTCGTCTCCGGAGGGGGATCCGGCCACGAGCCGCTGCACGGCGGCTACGTCGGCACCGGCATGCTCGACGCGGCCGTCGCCGGCGAGGTCTTCACCTCGCCCACCCCCGACCGTGTTCAGGTCGCCACCCAGGCGGTCGACCGCGGGGCCGGCGTGCTGCACATCGTCAAGAACTACACCGGCGATGTGCTGAACTTCGAGATGGCCGCCGAGCTCGCCGCCATGGAAGGGATCGAGGTCGGCACGGTCGTCGTGGACGACGACGTGGCCGTGCAGGACTCGCTCTACACCGCGGGGCGCCGAGGCGTCGGCCTCACCGTCCTGCTGGAGAAGCTCGTGGGGGCGGCCGCGGAGGAGGGCCGCGACCTCGCGGCCGTGGTCGACCTCGCGAAGCGCATCAACGGTCAGGGACGCTCGATGGGCATGGCCCTCACCAGCTGCACGGTCCCCGCGGCGGGCAAGCCCACCTTCGACCTCCCCGACGACCAGATGGAGATCGGCATCGGCATCCACGGCGAGCCGGGACGCCACCGTGAGCCGCTCGCCCCCGCGTCGGAGATCGCGCGGCAGCTCGTCGA
Organism: Microbacterium sp. K36; assembly: GCF_004794355.1. Taxonomy (NCBI): domain Bacteria; kingdom Bacillati; phylum Actinomycetota; class Actinomycetes; order Micrococcales; family Microbacteriaceae; genus Microbacterium; species Microbacterium sp. K36. The sequence continues at coordinate 37,937 of NZ_SSDN01000078.1, forward strand.
GCCGATCCTGGGCGACCTCGACGCCACCGGGCCCGCGATCGTGATGCTCAACGGCATGGGAGCCACGCCCCTGATCGAGCTCTACCTCATGTACGGCGAGGTCGCGTCGATCCTGGAGAAGTCCGGCGTGCAGATCGCGCGCAACCTGGTCGGCAACTACATCACCTCCCTCGACATGGCCGGGTGCTCCGTCACGGTGCTGAAGGCCGACGACGAGCTGCTGCGCCTGTGGGACGCACCGGTGAACACCCCCGGCCTGCGGTGGGGCGCGTGATGGCGGCCGTCGGCACCGACGTCCTCGTCGACTGGATCTCCCGCTACCGGGAAGTCGTCACCGCGCAGCGGGACTGGCTCACGGAACTGGACTCCGCGATCGGGGACGCCGATCACGGTGCGAACATGGCGCGCGGCTTCACGGCGGTCGGGGAGAAGCTCGCGGCGACGACACCCGCGACGATCGACGAGCTGCTCAAGTCCGTCGGCATGGCCTTGGTGAGCTCGGTGGGCGGCGCGAGCGGCCCCCTCTACGGCACGTTCTTCCTGCGCATGGGGATGTCCGCCGGTGCGGTGACGTCGCTCGACGGACCGGCGCTCGCCGCCGCGCTCCGGGCGGGGCTGGAGGGCATCGTCGCGCGGGGCAAGCCCGAGGCGGGCGACAAGACCATGTTCGACGCCATGGCGCCCGCGGTGGACGCCTTCGACGCCGCGCTCGCCGGAGGAGCCGACACCGCGGCCGCCGCCAGGGCGGCGGCGGCTGCCGCGGCCGCCGGCCGCGACGCCACGGAACCTCTCGTCGCCCGGAAGGGCAGAGCGAGCTACCTCGGTGAACGCAGCGCCGGCCACCTCGACCCCGGTGCCGCCTCGACCGCGCTCCTGTTCGAGGCGCTCGCGGCGGCCCTCGCGGACGCCGGATGATCGGGATCGTCGCCGTCTCCCACAGCGCGCGGCTCGGGGAGGCGGCGCTCGAACTCGCCCTGCAGATGGTGCCGGGCGGCGGCGTGCCGGTGCGTGTGGCGGCCGGGGCGGGCGTGGACGCCGACGGCGCGCCCATTCTCGGGACGGATGCCGTCGCCGTGTCCGCGGCGATCGACGAGCTCGCCGCCGAGGTCGACGGCGTGCTCGTGCTGATGGACCTCGGGTCGGCCGTGCTGAGCGCCGAGCTCGCGCTGGAGCTGCGCAGCAGCGACGTGCCGGTGCGGCTCGCTCCGGCGCCGTTCGTCGAGGGGCTCCTCGCCGCGGTCGTGGCCGCGGCGGCAGGGGCCGACCTCGATGCCGTCGCCGGTGAAGCCGCGTCGGCCCTCGCCGCGAAGACCGGTCAGCTCGGCCCGACGGACGATGCGACCGCAGAAGACACCGAGCGGTCGCCCGCGGAGCCCGCTCCTGACGGGTCGGAGCCGGCCGGGGAGACCGTGTCGCGCCGTGTGCGGGTACGCAACCCTCTCGGCATCCATGCCCGACCCGCTGCGCTCATCGCGGAATCGGCGGCGGGCGCGGACGTCCGTCTGCGGCGACTGCCGGACGGCCCGGAAGCCGCGGCCGGGAGCCTGACCCGGTTGCTGGCACTCGGCGCGCGGCAGGGGACCGAGATCGAGCTCACCGGTCGAGGAGCGGATGCCGAGGCGGCGGTCGATCGCCTGGCCTCGCTCTTCGAGGGAGGGTTCGGCGAGGGCGTCGAGACGGACGAGGGCGCCGCCGGGACCCCCGGAACCGCACCCGCGCCCGCGCGCGCCACCGCCGGGGACGATCAGGCGGGAGCCCGGGCCGACCGCGAGTCGGCGCCGACGCCGGAGATCGTATCCGGATCCGTGCTGCAGGGCCGCGGCGTCAGCCCCGGACGTGTGGCCGCGAGGGCGGTGTCCCTCGCACCGGCACTCCCGGAACCCGATGCCGATGCCGTCGTCTCGCCGGAGGGCCGGGAGGCCGAGGTCTCCACGATCGAGTGGGCGGCGGTCGCCGTCGCCGATCAGCTGCGTTCGCGCGCCGAACGAGCGCGCGGAGAGGCACGGGCGATCCTGGACGCGTCCCGGCTCCTGGCCTCCGATCCGGAGCTCGTCGCCGAAGCCACCGCCCTCGTGCGCGCACAGGGGCGGACGGCGGCACGGGCGGTCTGGGAGACGTCCGCGGCGCACGAGGCGGCGCTCGCGGCGCTCGGTGGGAGGATGGCGGAACGCGCCGCCGACATCCGTGACGTGCGTGATCGCATGATCGCCGAGATCCTCCGGGTGGACATGCCGGGGGTCCCCGAACGAGACGAGCCGTTCACGCTCGTCGCGACCGACCTCGCCCCCGCCGACACGGCTGCGCTGGACGGCGGGAACTGCGTCGCACTCGTGACCGCAGACGGCGGGCCGACGTCGCACACGGCGATCATCGCGCGGGCGCTGGGACTTCCTGCCGTGGTCGGGGTGCCAGGGGCGACCGGCATCCCCGAGGGTGCCATGCTCCTCGTCGACGGGGATCGGGGCACGATCCACGTCGACCCGGACGAGGCGGAGATCGCCGAGGCGCGGGCCGCGGTCGTGGTGACCTTCGACGGACGGGGCCGTCTTGCGGACGGGACCCGCGTGCCCCTCCTGGCCAATGTCGGAGGAGCGTCGGATGCCGGGAGCGCGGCCGCGGCGCACGCCGAGGGGGTCGGGCTCTTCCGCACCGAGTTCTGCTTCCTCGACCGGACAGCGGCGCCGAGCATCGAGGAGCAGGTCGAGGCGTACCGCGGGGTGCTGCGTGCGTTCCCCGGGCGGAAGGTCGTCGTGCGCACCCTGGATGCGGGGAGTGACAAGCCGCTGCCGTTCGCGAACGACGACGACGAGGAGAACCCCGCGCTCGGCGTGCGGGGTCTGCGCCTCTCCCGACGACGTCCCGCCCTCCTCGACGACCAGCTCCGGGCGCTGGCCAGGGCCGCCGATGCGGAATCCGCCGAAGTGGAGGTCATGGCCCCGATGGTCGCCACGGTCGACGAGGCCGCGGACTTCGCGGCGCGGTGCCGTGCCGCGGGCCTGGACAGAGCGGGGATCATGATCGAGACCCCGGCGGCGGCGCTGCTGGCCGCCGAGCTGTTCGAGGTCGTGGACTTCGTGAGCCTCGGGACCAACGATCTCGCGCAGTACACCCTGGCCGCGGACCGGCTGTCCAGTGCGCTCGCCGATCTCAACGATCCCTGGCAGCCGGCGGTGCTGCGGCTGATCGGGACGGTCGGCGCCGCGGGACGGGCGGCGGGAAAGCCGGTCGGGATCTGCGGGGAGGCGGCCGGGGACCCGGCACTCGCCCCCGTGCTCGTCGGGCTCGGCGCGACCTCGCTGTCGATGACGCCCCGTGCGCTCGGGCGGGTGGCGGCCGCACTCGACGCGGCGGACCCGGACGAGTGCCGTCGGGCGGCCGAAGATGCGAGCGGCGCGGCGACCGCCGCGGAGGCGCGGAGCGCAGCAGCTCTCGTGCTCGGCGGAGGCCAGACCGGCTGAGTCGAACCGCCTTCCGACCGCTACTCTTCCCTCAGGGGGCGCCGTGTTCACGGCGCATATGATCATGCGGAGGGTTCATGTCGGCGACGGTGCGCGGCGGGCGGAAGATACGAGGAGCGGCGCTCCTCTCGGCGGTGGTGGCGGGAGTGCTGGCGGTGCTCCCGGGGTGCGCGGCGACGCCGGAGGCGACACCCACGGCGACCGCATCACGGGCGCCGGAGACTCCGACCCCCACTCCCGATCCCTATGCCGGGCCCCTCCTCTTCGTCGGCTACGAGCTCGACGCGTTCGCGCTCACGCCGGAGGAGGTCGCACAGCTGTTCCCGTCCGCTCCGCCCGCAGCCGTGGTCGACGACACGCTGCTGCAGTACTCGGACGGCGGGGGGCCCGAGTTCAGCCCCGCGGTCTGCCTGCTGCTGATCGTCGAGACGTCGATGCGCAGCATCGGGGCGCGCACGGTGCCCTGGGTGGACGAGGACGACACCGGGAACAGCGGCAAGCAGGAGATCCTCCAGTTCGCGTCGGAAGAGGTCGCCGCGGCACGGATGGACGACCTCCTCTCCACGGTCGAGCGGTGTGCGCAGTTCGACGCACAGGGTGCGGGCACCTTCGCGGCGGTCGCTGCGCCGGAGACCGACGGGGTGCGCGCGTTCGGCGGCACCCTGGACATGGGGTCAGGGGACGGCGCCTGGCGGGCGCATCACGCGTTCGCCGCCGTGGGAAACGTCATCGTGCACGTGTGGCAGCCCGCTCTCGACGGCTCGGAGTTCGACGCGGAGCGCGCGGCGCTGCTCGTGCGCGACCGCGCCCGCGAAGCGAAGTCCGCACTCGTCGAGAAGCTGACGGAGAGCCCGCCTGCGCCCGAGACTCCGGAAGCCGCGGATCCCGGCGCCCCCTGGAGCGAATGGGAGATGACGGCGACGGGCGTCGGACCGCTCGAGCTCGGGATGCCCCGCGAGGATGCGCTGGCGGCGATCCCGGGGGCGACCGCCCAGGCGACCGGTGGCACGCACACGCTCGTGCGCCTCGTGAGTGCCGACGATACGAGCACGCTCCTGCTGCATTTCACGGACGACGGCACGACCCTCGCAGCGGTCACCGCCGGGATCGCGAACGTGCAGGGTGACCTGGAGCCCGACGGCGCGGTCCTTCCCGCCACGGGCGGGGTCCGCATCGGTGCCCCGCTGTCGGACGCCGTCGCCGCCTTCCCGGAGGGCACGTTCCTCCGCGTCGTCTCCTCCGCAGAGTTCTTCTACGTGTGGTCGACGAGGGAAGGCGGCACGATCCGGTTCCGGGCGGACCGCGACTACACGGACCCTGCTGCCCTGATCACGGGCGTGACGGTGGAGGACGCGTCGCTCTGGCCGCCGCTCGACTTCGAGTGACGGCACGGCATGATCCGCCGACCTCCTTGCGTTACTGACCGATCGTTCAGTTAGTATGGGCGGACGGGACGCGGTCGTCCCGTCCCAGCGCGACGAGGAGGTCGGCGATGACGGAGGCGACGGATACGGCGGAGGCCGTGCGGCCGAACCGGGCCATGATGGAACGCGATCGGGCCTCGGCGATGCTCGGGCTCGTGGTCGAACGCGATGACCCGGGGCACGCGGTCGTGTCCATGCGCGTCCGTGACGACATGACCAACGGCTTCCAGATCACCCACGGCGGGCTCGTGTTCGCGCTCGCCGACACCGCCTTCGCGATCGCCTGCAACGAGGACGACCGGGTGACCGTCGCCGCCGGCGCCGACATCTCGTTCCTCAAGTCCACCGTCGTGGGGCAGACGCTCACCGCGACGGCTGTCCGCCGCACCCGCAGCGGTCGCTCCGGCCTCTACGACGTGACGGTCGTGGATGAGCAGGGCGACGCGGTCGCCGAGTTCCGCGGCCGCTCCCGCACCACCTCCCGCACCTTCTGACCCCACCCGTTCCGAGGAGTCCCCGTGTCGACGATGACCGCCCCCGCCTCCGCCCTCCGCCCGCCGATGACCGACGAGCTCGACCCCGAGGAGCGGATGAGCCGCGCCGAGATCGAGCGCCTGCAGCTCGAGCGCCTCCGGTGGACCGTGCAGCACGCCTATCGCAACGTGCCGCTCTACACGCGGAAGTTCGACGAGGCGGGCGTGCATCCCGACGACATCCGCACGCTCGACGACGTGCACCGGCTGCCCTTCACCACCAAGGACGACCTGCGCGAGACGTACCCGTTCGGGATGTTCGCGGTGCCGATGGCCGATGTCGCCCGCATCCACGCGTCCAGCGGCACCACCGGGCGCCCGACCGTCGTCGGCTACACGCGCGGCGACCTCGATCGCTGGGGGACGCTGGTGGCCCGGTCGCTCCGCGCCAGCGGAATCCGGCGCGGCATGAAGGTGCATAACGCCTACGGGTACGGCCTGTTCACGGGCGGGCTCGGAGCGCACGCCGGCATCGAGGCGCTGGGCGCCACGGTGATCCCGATGTCGGGCGGACAGACCGCCCGACAGGTGCAGCTCATCCGCGACTTCGAGCCGGACGCGATCCTGTGCACCCCGAGCTACCTCCTCACGATCGCCGACGCGATGGCCGCGCAGGGCATCGACCCGCGGTCCACCTCGCTCAAGGTCGCGGTGCTCGGCGCGGAGCCCTGGACCAACGAGATGCGGCACGAGCTGGAGCAGCGGCTCGGCATCGACGCCCTCGACATCTTCGGGCTCAGCGAGGTCATGGGGCCTGGCGTCGGCAATGAGTGCCTCGAGACCAAGGACGGCCCGCACCTGTGGGAGGACCACTTCCTGCCGGAGGTGATCGACGGCGACACCCTGCAGGCGCTGCCGGACGGCGAACGGGGCGAGCTCGTCTTCACCTCGCTCACCAAGGAGGCGTTCCCCGTCATCCGGTACCGCACGCGCGACATCACCCGCCTGCTCCCCGGCACGGCGCGTCCGGGTATGCGGCGGATGGAGAAGGTCACCGGGCGCAACGACGACATGATCATCCTGCGCGGCGTCAACCTCTTCCCGACGCAGATCGAGGAGCTGGTGCTCGGGATCGAGCAGCTCACGCCGCACTTCATCCTGGAGCTGACGAAGGAGGGCCGGATGGACGCCCTCACCGTGCGCATCGAGCGTCACCCCGACCTGTCCGTGGAGACGTGCGAGGCGGCGGCGCAGGTGCTCGTGCAGCGCATCAAGGTGTTCATCGGCTCGTCGGTCGCCGTGCGGCTGGAGGAGCCCGGGACGCTGCCGCGCAGCGAGGGCAAGTACAAGCGCGTCTACGACCTGCGCTGACACGCGGGGGTCTCGGCGTCGACCTCCGCGATGCGCGCGGCGGGCGGTGCGAGACTGAGGGGGATGTCCGAGATGCAGACCACGCGGCGCGGCCGCCCCGGGTACGACCAGCAGGGGATCCTCGCCGTCGCGGTGGCCGCCTTCAACGAGCACGGCTACGACGCGACCTCGATCGGGATGCTCGCCGAGCGCCTCGGGCTGTCGAAGTCGGCGATCTACCATCACTTCGGGTCGAAGGACGAGATGCTCGACCGGGCCCTCGACAGCGCTCTCGGCGGGCTGGAAGCCGTGGTCGACGCGCCCCTCCCGGTCGACGCGGGAGCGACCGACGCCGTCGCCCGGCTGGAACACGTGCTCCGCGGCGCCGTCCATGTGCTCGTCGACCAGCTCCCCGCCGTGACGCTGCTGCTGCGCGTGCGCGGGAACACCGACGTCGAGCGCCGCGCCCTCACCCGGCGGCGGGCGTTCGACCGCCGCATCACGGCCCTCGTCGCGGAGGCCCAAGCCGAGGGCGCCCTGCGCTCCGACATCGATGCGGCCGTCGTCGCCCGCCTGACGTTCGGCATGATCAACTCGATCGTCGAGTGGTACCGCCCCGGTGGTCGCGAGGGCGCCGACCGTCTCGCGGACGACGTCGTCGCGCTCGCCCTCGACGGCCTCCGCCACCCCTGACTCGCGAAACCCCTGACTCGCGAGACCCCGTCTTCGCGCCGAGGCCCCGCCATATCCGCGTGGGAAGGGCGGGGCCTCGACGAGAAGCCGGGGTCTCGGGGCCAGGCGGGAGCTACGCGGCGGGGGTGAGCTCCTTCGCGACGAGAGTCAGGACGTCGTAGGTCGCGACGAGCTCGTCGTCCTGGTTCTTCAGGACCGCGTCCCAGCGCACCTCGCCGTACTCGTCGGTCTCCCGCGGCGTGATCTGCTTGGCGGTGAGCTCGACGCGGATCTCGTCGCCGGGGGAGACCGGGGTCACGAAGCGCAGGTTCTCCAGCCCGGAGTTCGCGAGCACGGGCCCGGGAGCCGGGTCGACGAAGAGCCCCGCCGCCCACGACACGAGCAGGTAGCCGTGGGCCACGCGTCCGGGGAAGAAGGGGTTCGCCGCCGCCGACGCCTCGTCCATGTGCGCGTAGAACGTGTCGCCCGTGAACGCCGCGAACGTCTCGATATCGTCGAGGGTGACGGTGCGCGAGGGGCTGACGACCTGATCGCCGATGCGCAGCTCCGCCAGCGACTTGCGGAAGGGGTGCACGCCGTCGTCGGTGTCGAACGGACGGGCCGAGGCCCCCTGGTGCCAGACGCCGGTGAGCGCGGTCATCATCTCCGGGGAGCCCTGCACCGCGGTGCGCTGCATGTGGTGCAGCACCGCCCGGATGCCGCCGAGCTCCTCTCCGCCGCCGGCGCGACCGGGACCGCCGTGCACGAGGTTCGGGAGCGGGGAGCCGTGGCCGGTCGAGCTGCGGGCGTCGTCGCGGTCGAGGAAGAGCACGCGGCCGTTGTACGCCGCGATCCCCGCGGCGAGCGTGGTCGCGACCTCCGGGTCGTGCGTCGCGACACTCGTCACGAGCGAGCCGCCGCCGCGGGCCACGAGCTCCGCCGCCTCGTCCAGCGTGCGGTAGCCGAGGATGCTGGAGACGGGGCCGAACGCCTCGATCTCGTTCACGGCGGGGCTCGTCGCATCGGTGAAGCGCAGGAGCATCGGCGCCACGAACGCGCCGTCCTCCGCCGGGCCCTCGCTGCCGTCCGCACGGCGGACCGTCGGCGTCTCGGGGGAGCCGATCACGAGCTCGCCGCCGCCCTCGCGGAGTCGAGCCACCTGCCGGAGCACCTCGTCGCGCTGGGCCGTCGAGGCGAGCGGTCCCATCGTCACGCCCTCCGCGCGCGGGTCGCCCACGACGATCCGCGCGGCGAGCCGGTCGCGCACCGCGGCGATCACGTCGTCCACCGCGTCCTCGGGCACGATCGCCCGCCGGATCGCGGTGCACTTCTGCCCGGCCTTCGACGTCATCTCCGCGACGAGCTGCTTCACGTAGGCGTCGAACTCCGGCGTGCCGGATGCCGCGTCCGTGCCGAGCACCGAGGCGTTGATCGAGTCGGTCTCGCTGGTGAAGCGGACCCCTCCGGTCTGCACCGCGTCGTGCGCCCGCAGCCGCTCCGCCGTCGACGCCGAGCCGGTGAACGCGACGAGGTCGCCGAGGCGGAGGTGGTCGAAGAGGTCTGGCACGCTGCCGGACACGAGCTGCAGCGATCCCTCGGGCAGCAGTCCGGACTCGACCATCACGCGCACCATGGCCTCGGTGAGGTAGCCGGTGGGGGTGGCGGGCTTCACGACCGTGGGGACACCGGCGAGGAAAGCCGGCGCGAACTTCTCCAGCGAGCCCCATACGGGGAAGTTGAAGGCGTTGATCTGCACCGCCACGCCGGGCAGCCGGGTGTAGATGTGCCGACCGAGGAAGGAGCCGTCCCGCGACAGGTTCTCCACGGCGCCGTCGACGTAGACCTTCGCATTCGGCAGCTCGCGGCGGCCCTTGCTGGAGTACGCGAAGAGAACGCCGATGCCGCCGTCGATGTCGACCCAGGAGTCCTGCGCGGTGGCGCCGGTGCGGCTGGAGAGCGCGTACAGCTCCTCCTTGCGGGCGGTCAGCGCGAGCGCGAGCTGCTTGAGCAGCACGGCGCGCTGGTGGAACGTGAGCTCCCCGAGCGCGGCCTGGCCGGTGGTGCGGGCGAAGTCGAGCGCCGCACCGAGGTCGAGACCGGTGGTGGAGACGCGGGCGACCGTCTCTCCGGTCGAGGCGTCGCGCACCGCGGTGGCGTCCGCGTCGGAGGCGGGCGTCCACCAGGAGCCCTGCACGTAGCTGGGGAGGATCTCGGTCATGGGGGTTCCCTTCATCAGTCGTCCCATTCGTAGAAGCCGCGTCCGCTCTTGCGGCCGAGGTGCCCCTCCGCCACGAGGCGGCGCAGCAGGGCCGGGGGTTCGAAGCGCGAGCCGAGCTGTGCCGCGAGATACTCGGCGATGCCGAGCCGGACGTCCAGCCCGACGATGTCGGTGAGCCGGAGCGGTCCCACCGGGTGCTTGTAGCCCAAGGTCATGGCGGCGTCGATGTCGGCGGCGGAGGCGACGCCGTCCTCGAGCATCCGGATCGCCTCGAGGCCGAGGGTGACGCCCAGTCGTGACGACGCGAAACCCGGGGCGTCGGCGACGACGATGGGCGTCTTCCCCAGCGCGCGGACCCAGGAGGCCGCGTCCGCGACCAAAGTCTCCGCGGTCGCGCCGCCACGCACCACCTCCACGAGGGTCGAGGCGGGCACCGGGTTGAAGAAGTGCATCCCGAGGAACCGCTCGGGGCGGTCGAGCACCGCCGCGAGCTCGTCGATCGAGATGGACGAGGTGTTGGACGCGAGGGCCGCGTCCGGCGCAAGGTGGCGCTCGACGCGGGTGAGGGCGTCGATCTTGAGCGACAGCTCCTCTGGGACGGCCTCGACGACGAGGGTGCAGTCCGCGAACAGGGCGGCGTCGGTCCCGGTCGCGAACCGGGACCGGTAGGCCTCGGCCGTCTCGATCGCCGTGCCGCGGGAGAGCGAGGCGTCGATCGACCCGTGCACGCGGGCGGCGGCGGCTGCGGCGGCGTCCTCGTCCCGCTCCACCACGGTCACGGGGGCTCCGGCGAGGAGGAACGCGTGGGCGATGCCGGCGCCCATGCGTCCGCCGCCGAGCACGCCGACACGGGCCGGGGCTGCGGCTTCGGGGGAGGAGGGCGTGCTCATCGGTCTCTCCGTTCCAGGAAGGCGGTCATGCGACGGTGCTTCTCCGGGCTCTCGAACAGCGCGGCCTGTTCCTCGAGGTCGACAGCGGGGTGCTGGTCGCGCGGCGCCCGGAACACCCGCTTGGTCGCGATGGTCGCCGCGGGGTCGTTGCGGGCGATGCGGTCGGCGACCGCGTGGGCGGCGGCGAGGAGGTCTGCGGGTTCGTGCAGTGAGGAGACGAGACCGATGCGGAGGGCCTCCTCGGCGTGCACCGTGCGACCGGTCAGCAGCAGCTCGATGGCGCGGGCGTCGCCCACGATCTCCTTGAGACGCCAGCTCGCTCCGGCGGCGGCGAGGATGCCCAGGCCGGTCTCCGGGTTGCCGATCTTCAGTGTCGGCGTCGCGAGGCGGATGTCGGCGGCATACGCGAGTTCCGCGCCACCGCCGAGCGCGTAGCCGTCGATCGCGGCGATCACGGGCATCGGCAGCTCCGCGACGCGGACGAACGCGTGGGCGTTGATGCCGCGACGGGCGTCGTCGGCGCGGCGTTCGCGCAGCTCGGCGATGTCGGCGCCCGCCGCGAACACCCCGTCGGCGCCGGTGAGGATGAGCGTGCGCGGCGTCTCCTCCAGCTCGGCGCACAGCGCGTGCAGGGCGTCGATCGTGGCCTGGTCGATCGCGTTGCGCTTGTGCGGACGGTTCAGGGTCGCGACGACGCGGTCCGCGGTGCGGGTGACGAGCAGCGGCTCGTCCGCGCCGCTCACACCTTCTCCAGGATCACGGCCGCGCCCTGGCCGACGCCGACGCACATCGTGGCGAGGCCGTAGCGGGAGTCCTCGCGCTCCATGCGTCCCATCAGCGTCACGAGCAGGCGCGAGCCGGACGAGCCGAGCGGGTGGCCGAGAGCGATGGCGCCGCCGTCGGCGTTCACGCGGTCCTCGTCGAGGCCGAGCCGCCGGATGCAGGCGAGCGACTGCGAGGCGAACGCCTCGTTGAGCTCCACGGCGCCGATGTCGTCGAGGGAGAGCCCCGAACGGCGCAGCGCCTTCTCCGTCGCGGGGACCGGTCCGAGTCCCATGATCTCCGGAGCCAGCGCGGCGGAGGTGCCGACGACGATCCGGGCGCGGGGCGTCAGCCCGTGGCGCTCGACGGCTTCGGCGCTCGCCACGAGCACGGCCGAGGCGCCGTCGTTGAGGGCGCTGGAGTTGCCGGCCGTGACGACCTCTCCGCCGGCCACGACGGGACGGAGGCGCGCGAGCACCTCGAGGGTGGTCTCGGGGCGAGGGCCCTCGTCGACGAGCACCTCGCCGTCGCGGACCGGCACGCCGACGATCTCCGGGGCGAAGCGGCCGGCGGCGATCGCGGCGGCGGCGCGCTGCTGCGAGCGGACGGCGAAGGCGTCGGCCTCGGCGCGGGTGATGCCGTCGACGCGGGCGACCTCCTCCGCGGTCTCCGGCATCGTGAAGGTGGCCTTGTCCCGCGCGGCGAGGCGCGGGTTCGGGAAGCGCCAGCCGATCGAGGTGTCGAAGGCGGCTCCGGGCTTCGCCCACGCCTTCTCCGGCTTGGCCTGCACCCAGGGGGCGCGGGTCATGGACTCGACGCCGCCGGCGACGAGGAGATCGGCGTCGCCCGCGCGGATCGCCTGCGCCGCCATGGTGACGGCGGACATCCCGGAGGCGCACAGGCGGTTGACCGTGATGCCCGGCACGGTGTCGGGGAGGCCGGCGAGGAGCACGGCCATCCGGGCGACGTTCCGGTTGTCCTCTCCGGCCTGGTTGGCGGCGCCGAGGATGACCTCGTCCAGCTCCGTACGCGCCGGGTCGAGCCCGGCGCGGCGCACGGCCTCGCCGACGACGAGCGCCGCGAGGTCGTCGGGACGGACCGCGGAGAGGGCGCCGCCGTAACGGCCGACCGGGGTGCGGACCCCTCCGACGAGGTAGGCCTCTGGCATGCGGATCTCCTGACTTCGTCGTCCTGGTGTGGTCCGGGAGCGGCCGGCCGTGAATTACTGACCGATCGTAAGGTAATTATGGCACAGGCACACGGCCGGCCGCGATCCTGGACCAGGAGTCAGACGCTGAGATCCACGCCCTTCGTCTCCTTCACCAGCGAGACGCCGATGAGCGAGATGATCGAGGCGACGGCGATGTACACGCCGATCGTCCACGCGGCGTGGAACTGGTTCAGCAGCGCCTCCGCGATCATCGGTGCGAACGCGCCGCCGAGGATGGCCCCGAGGGCGTAGCCGATCGAGACGCCCGAGTAGCGCACGTTCGCGGGGAACATCTCGGCGTACAGCGCCGCCTGCGGGCCGTACGAGAGTCCGAGCGCGAACGTCATGACGAACAGGGCCACGAAGTACCAGACGATGTTCGCGGTGTCGATGAGGAACCACATCGGGATGGCCCACACCGCGAGGGCGACGTACCCGATCTGGAACGTGCGGATGCGGCCGAGGCGGTCGGACAGCGCGCCGCCCCACAGCGTGAAGATCAGCCAGCCGAACGAGGCGAGCGTGGTCGCCAGCAGCACCGGCGGGCGCTCCATGCCGAGAGCCGTGACGGCGTACGTCGCGAAGAACGCGATCAGCAGGTATCCGGCGGCGTTGTTGGCGATGAAGATGACAGCCGTGAGCACGACCTGCTTCGTGTGTGCCCGGAAGAGCTGCCCGAGCGGCGCCGAGGCCTCCTTGCGGCGGCGACGGAGGTCTTCGAACACGGGGCTCTCGTCGACCGCGCGACGGATCACGTAGCCGACCGCGATGAGCACGATCGAGAGCAGGAACGGGATGCGCCAGCCCCACTCGAGGAAAGCCTCGGGGGACATCGAGCTCGTGAGCGCCCAGAGGGTGAAGGTGGCGAGGATCATGCCGACCGGCACACCGATCTGCGGGAACGCGCCGAAGAGGCCGCGTCGCGCCGTCGGGGCGTGCTCGACGGCCATGAGCGCCGCGCCGCCCCATTCGCCGCCGGCCGAGAAGCCCTGCAGGATACGCAGGAGGATCAGGAGGATCGGGGCGGCGACGCCGATGGTGGCGTACGTCGGCAGCAGGCCGATGAGGGACGTGGACAGTCCCATCATCACGAGGGTGAAGACGAGCATCTTCTTCCGGCCGAGCTTGTCGCCGAGGTGTCCGGCGACGATCGCGCCGAGCGGGCGGAACAGGAACGAGATGCCGATGGTCGCGAACGAGAGCACCTGGGCGAGCCCGGGGCTCGACTCCGCGATGGGGGCGAGGAAGAGCGGGGCGAGCACGAGGCCCGCCGCCTGGGCGTAGATGAAGAAGTCGTACCATTCGATCGACGTCCCCACGAGGGTGCCGGCGAGGACGCGCCGCTCCTCGGCGGGCATCCTTCCGGTCGACGAGGCGGCTGTGGTGGCTGAGGTCATGCGAACTCCGTTGTTCTGCGAGGGGGAACGCCGAGGCGGGTACGTCGGCGATGACTTACCGAATGATCGGTCAGTAATCGCCGAGCGTAGCGTATCGGCGCTCCGCCCACGAGGGTTCGCCGGCCGGGTCGACCTCAGACCCGCCCGAAGGCGCGGAGCGGATGCTCGATGAGCTCCACCACGCGGCGGAGGAATCCGGCCGCATACCCGCCGTCGCAGACCCGGTGGTCGAACACGAGCGAGAGCTGGACGATGCGACGGGGCACGATCGCCCCGTCCACGACCCAGGGGCGCTCGATGATCCGGCCGATGCCGATGATCGCGACGTCGGGGTGGTTGATGATCGCCGCGGAGCCGTCGACGCCGAGCCCGCCGTAGTTGTTGAGGGTGAAGGTCGATCCGCGGAGCCGCTCGGGCGGCAGGGTGCCGGCGCGCGCGGTGGCCGCGAGCTCGCGCAGGGCGACGTCGAGGTCGGTGACCGTGAGCCGGTGCGCGTGCGGGACGACCGGGACGAGGAGGCCGCGTTCGGTGTCGGCCGCGACGCCGAGGTTCACGCCGTCGAACGAGATCAGCTCGGAGCCGTCCTCGCTGAGTCGGGAGGCGAGCACCGGGTAGTCCTCCAGTGCCAGCAGCACGAAGCGCGCGAGCAGCGCCGTGATCGACGGGGCCTTCGCGCCTTCGGGAGCCATCTGCCCGCGGAGGCCCCAGAGCTCGGTGGCGTCGACGTCGACCCACACGGTGGCCTCGGGGATCTCCGAGCGGCTGCGGGCGAGCCGGGCGCTCACGGTACGGCGCAGCGGGGACAGGCGCTCGCGGCTGCGGACCGGGAGGCCGTCGATCTCGCCGGTGGGAGCGGTCGCGGAGGTCGGCGCCGGGGCCGCGGCGACGCCGTCCACGGCGTGGTCCACGGCGGCGCGCAGCACGTCGGCGCGGGTGATCGCCCCGTCCGCTCCGGTGGGGGAGATCGCGTGCACGTCGAGGCCCAGGTCGCGGGCGAGGCGCCGCACGAGCGGCGACCGCACCGCGACCGGAG
>NZ_SSDN01000079.1:0-57245 GCF_004794355.1 Microbacterium sp. K36
CACGAGCATGCAGGCCCAGACGGGGCGGGTCTCGCCCGACCCTTTCGAGCCGGTGGACCGCACCGCCGCGCCGGCACCCGCGGTGTCCGCCGCGGGCCCCGTCCCCTGATCCGTGATGGTCATCATCGTCCTCCTCGTCCGGCGGTCGTCGCGGGGACCGCGCCCGTCTGCCCGCCGTGGGTCTGCCAGAGCGCCGCGGCCTCCGCACGCCGTCGGCGCTCGAGGACCGGGTCGGCGACGGGGATCGCCGCCATGAGCCCGCGCGTGTACTCGTGCTGCGGATTCGCGAAGAGCGCGTCGCGCGCGCCGATCTCGACGATGCGGCCCTGCTGCATCACGGCGACCGTCGAGGACATGTACCGGATCACCGCCAGGTCGTGGCTGATGAAGAGGTAGGTGAGGCCGAGCTCGGCCTGCAGCTCCCGGAGCAGATTGAGCACCTGCGCCTGGATCGACACGTCGAGCGCCGACACCGATTCGTCGAGCACGAGGAAGTCCGGCTCCAGCACGAGCGACCGGGCGATGGACACGCGCTGGCACTGCCCGCCGGACATCGAGCGCGGCAGCCGGTGCGCGAACTCCTCGTCCAGGCGCACGCGGTGCATGGTCTCGCGCACCTTCTCGGCGCGGGAGGCCCGGGTGCCGATGCCGTGGGCGCGCAGCGGCGCCTCGATGATCTGCGCGACGGTCTGCCGCCGGTTCAGGGCCGAGAACGGGTCCTGGAACACCATCTGCATGCGCTTGCGCAGCCGCCGCAGCTCCTCGCCGCCGAGGTCGTGCGGACGCTGCCCGTCGAAGACGACCGTCCCGCCGTCGATGCCGCCGAGCGCGAGCACGGCCTTCGACACGGTCGACTTGCCGGAGCCCGACTCGCCGACGAGCCCGACCGTCTCGCCGCGCCGGATCTGGAACGACACGTCGTCGACCGCGGTCACCCGGCGTCCGGAGCCGAGCGTGAACACCTTCGACACGCCCTGCACGTCCACCAGGACGTCGCCGGACTCCCGCGCCCGATCCACCGCGCTGATCGACCCGGCCTCGGCGAGCGGCTCCGTCCCGCGTTCGAGCACCTCCGCGGCGGTGCGGATGGGCTGCTGCACGTCCACCGTGAGGTCGACGACCGCGCCGAGGAGCGCCTGCGTGTACGGGTGCTCCGGGGCGGCGTAGATGCGGTCGACCGGGCCCTCCTCGACCACGCGCCCGTGCCGCATCACGTGGATGCGCTCGCAGAACCCGGCGGCGACGCCGAGGTCGTGCGTGATGAGCACGACCGCAGTCCCGTGGTCCTCCGCGAGCCGGTCGAGGAGGTCGATGATCCGGGACTGCGTCGTCACGTCGAGGGCCGTGGTCGGCTCGTCCGCGATGAGCACCGCGGGCCGGGACGACATGGCCATCGCGATCATGACGCGCTGCCGCATCCCGCCGGAGAACTCGTGCGGGTACTGGCCCAGACGCTCCTCGGGCAGCGGCACCCCGACCTCGGTCAGCAGCTCGACGGCCCTGGCGCGGGCGGCCGCCGCCGAGACCCGGTCGTGCAGCCGGATCGCCTCGACGAGCTGGTGCCCGATCGTGCGGACCGGGTTCAGCGACGACATCGGGTCCTGGTAGACCATCGCGATCTCGCCGCCGCGCACGCGGGTCATCTCCCGCGGGCTCAGCGTGAGCAGCTCACGGTCGCGCAGCCGGATGCTGCCGCCGAGGGTCGCCCCGTCGTTCAGCCGCATGATCGACAGCGCCGTGAGCGACTTGCCGGAGCCGGATTCGCCGACGAGGCCGATGCGCTCCCCGGGCCGCACCGCGAACGTGATGCCCTGGACGGGCATGACGTCGCCGTAGGAGACGGTGAGGTCCTGCACCTGCAGGACGGGCGTGAGGTCGGTCATCGGCCCCTCCCCTTCCGATCGCCGCCGAACTGGTCGGCGAGCACGTTGAGCAGCCAGATGGTGACGAAGATGAACAGGGCGGGGAACAGCACGTACCCGATGGACTGGTACATCTTCTGGTAGCCCTGCTGCACGAGCGTGCCCCAGGTGGCCTCGGGCGGCGCGATGCCGAGCCCGACGAAGCTCATCGACGCCTCCAGGAGGATCGCGTTGGCGGCGTTGATGGCCGCCTGCACGACGATCGGCCCCTTGGCGTTCGGGAGCACCTCGGCGAAGAGCAGCCGGCGCCGGGTCGAGCCGAAGGCCACCGCCGCAGTGAAGTAGTCCTCCTGGAGTTCGCTGAGCACCGACGACCGCACGAGCCGCGCGGTGGTCGGTGTGAGGAGCACCCCGATGATGACGGCGAGCTTGACGGGGTCGGCGCCGAAGGCGGAGATGAAGACGAGCGCGAAGAGGATCTGCGGGATCGCCATGACCGTGTCCGCGAGGCGCATGAGGATCTCGTCGACCCAGCCGCGGGCGAACGCCGCCGCCATACCCCAGGCGATGCCGAGCACCATGGCCACGAGGGTCGCGCCCCCGGCGATGAACACGGTGAGCTGGCCGCCGTAGAGCACGCGGCTGAAGAGGTCGCGGCCCAGCTCGTCGGTCCCGAAGAGGTGCGCCGCCGAGGGACCGGCGAACCGGTCGGACGACTGCGCCGCGGGGTCGTACGGGGCCAGGAGCGGGGCGAGCACGCAGGCGAGGACGATGATCGCCAGCAGCCCCAGCGGGATCCAGGAGGCGACGGCGAACCGCCGACGAGGACGCGCGGAGCGCAGCGCGAGGGTGAGGGTGTCAGCCACGGCTGCTCCTTGCACGAAGACGCGGGTCGAGCACCCCGTAGAGGAGGTCGACGATGAGCGTGGTGAGGATGAACATCGCGGAGATCAGCAGCACGACCGACTGCAGCACCGCATAGTCCCGCTTGAAGACCGCGTCGATCGCGAGCGAGCCCAGTCCGGGGACGCCGAACACGTACTCCACGATCACCACGCCGCCCAGGGTGTAGCCGACGATCAGGCCGAGCATCGTGAGCCCGGGGATCAGGGCGTTGCGGAGCGCGTGGCCGAGCACGACGCCGCTCGCCGACTGTCCCTTGCCCTTCGCGGTGCGGATGTAGGGGGCGTCCAGCACCTCGACCATCGAGGCCCGGAGGAACCGCATGAGCAGCGGCGCCGCCGCGAAGGCGAGGGTGAGGCCGGGGAGGATCATGCGCACGAGGTTCTCGGCGGGGTCCTCCGCGAACGGCGTGTAGCCGCGGGCCGGCAGCACCTTGAGCTGCACGGCGA
The DNA here is from genome assembly GCF_004794355.1 of Microbacterium sp. K36. Taxonomy (NCBI): domain Bacteria; kingdom Bacillati; phylum Actinomycetota; class Actinomycetes; order Micrococcales; family Microbacteriaceae; genus Microbacterium; species Microbacterium sp. K36. The sequence continues at coordinate 3,215 of NZ_SSDN01000079.1, forward strand.
ACACGACGATGAGCACGATGCCGATGAGGAACTGCGGAAGGGCCATGCCCGCGGTCGAGATCGCGGTGAGCACCCGGTCGACCACGCCGAGCGGACGCAGCGAGGCGAACACGGCCGCCGGGGTGGCGATGAGCACGGCCAGGAGCACGCCGATGAGCGTCAGCTCCAGCGTCGCGGGAAGGCGCTGGGCGATGAGCTCCGTCACCGAGTACTGGTTGAAGTAGGACTGACCGAAGTCGCCCGTGAAGACGCCGCCGATCCAGCGCAGGTACTGCTCGATGACGGGGGCGTCGAGGCCGGCCTCCTCCCGGAGCCGGGCGATGGTCTCGGCATCCACGCCCGGCGTCGAGCCGAGGCGGGTGATGACGGGGTCGCCCGGCAGCAGCCGGAGCACGACGAAGACGAGGAGCGAGGTGGCGATCAGCATCGCGATGCTGATCGCCACCCGCCGGAGGACGGAGAGGACCACGTCAGCCCTTCAGCTGCGCGCCCTCGAGGTGCAGCTGTCCGCCGCCCTCGACCCACACGCCGTCGACCGCCGTGCTGGTGGCGGTGACGACCGTCGACTGCAGGGGCACGATGAGCGGCACCTGCTCGTTGATGATGGTCTGCACGGTGCCCCACTTGTCGGCCCGCGCAGTCTCGTCCGGCTCGGCCACGGCATCCGCAAACGCGGTCTGGAAGTCGGGGTCGACCCAGTTGCACTCGCACCGTCCCTCCAGGTAGAAGTTCAGCGAGTAGGCCGGCTCGGGCGGGGTGGACTGGAAGTTCGGCACGATGTATCCGGGGTAGCTCTTGCCCGCGGGGTAGAACGCGTCGACCCAGGTGCCGATGTCGTTGTTGTCGATCTTTAGCGTGATGCCGATCTCCTTCAGGCTCGCCTGCAGGATCTCGCCGCTCGTGTTCCACTCGGGGTACTGTCCGGCCACGCCCCACCAGGTGAGCGTGCTGCCCTCGGTCACGCCGGCCTCGGCGAACAGCTCCTTCGCCTTGTCCAGGTCGTAGGAGTAGTCGGTCAGCTCGCCGCCGAACCAGGGGTTCACCTCGCCGAGCGCGTTGTTCGTCGGCGAGACCGTGCCCTGGCCGTAGTAGGCGGCGTCGAGGATGGCCTCGCGGTCGATCGCGTAGGCGAGGGCCTGCCGGGCGCGCACGTCGTCGAACGGCGGCGACGTCGTGTCGATCTCCCACGACGGCCACTGGCTCGGGTTCTCGGGCTTCACCAGGGCGATGTCGCCGCCCTCCAGCCCCGCCACGTCGCCCTGCGGCACGGACCACAGCACGTCGATGTCGCCGGAACGCAGGCCGGTGACCGCGGCGGTGGACTCGGCGGCCTTCACGATCGTGATCTCGTCGAGCGCCGGGGCCTCGCCGAAGTACTCCGGGTTGGGGACGAGGGTGAGGCTGTCGTCCGGCGTGAAGGCGTCCACGACGTAGGGACCGGTGCCGATGGGCTCCTTGTCGATGGTGTCGAGCGCGTCGACGTCGATCATCTTCACCCAGACGATGCCCGCGGGGAAGGTCGCGATGGGCTCGGACAGCGTCACCACGACGGTCTTCTCGTCCGGCGCGGTGACGTCGGTGACCATGGAGATCTTGTTCTTCTCCTGCGTCGCCGTGTCCGGGTCGAGGTAGTAGTCGAACGCGGCCACCGCGTCGTCGGCGGTGAAGTCCTCGCCGTTCGAGAACGTCACACCGTCACGGAGCGTGAAGGTCCAGGTCTTCTGGTCGGCGGACGCCTCCCAGCTCTCGGCGAGATCGCCGACGACCTCGCCGGACTCGTCGGTCTTGGTGAGGCCGTTCCACAGCAGCGGGAACAGCACCTCCTCCCACGCGAACGTGCGGATGGCGGGATTGAGCTGCGGGATGCCCTGCGCGGCGGCGACGGTGAGGGTGCCGCCGTCCTGCGCCTGGCCGTCGGGGGTGGATGAGGTGCTGCAACCAGCGGTGATGAGCGCGGCGGTCAGCAGCATCGCTGCTCCGCCGAGCCGAACACGACGACGCGACATGGGTGCCTCCAAGGTCGGGTGGTGCTTCGGGTAAGGGTGTTGCGCTATAGCATGTAGCAAAAGGCAAACGGCGTCTAGAGCGAACCAGGCCGGCGGGGTCACGTTCTCGTCACGACCGCCGGCCCGGACCGGTCACCGGCGGGCGCTGGACGCTTCGACGGCGAGCGCGGGCGCCGTCGTGAAGTCCGTGCGGCGGCTGAGCACGAAGGCGATCGTCGCTCCGAGCAGCGTGAGCCCCGAGATGAGGAGCAGGCCCCACACCGCCGACCCCGTGGTCTCGCTGATCCAGCCGATCGCGTAGGGTCCCGCGAAGCCGGCGAGGTTGCCGACCGAGTTGATGAAGGCGAGGCCGGCCGCGGCCGCCGTGCCGGTGAGCACCATGGGCGGCAGGCTCCAGAACAGCGGGGTGGTCGAGAAGAGCGCCGACATCCCGACGCACAGCGCGGCGAGCGCGAGCACCGGCGTGCCCTGCGCCGCGACCGCCGCGATGAGCGACAGGGCGGTGATGCTGAGCGTGATGCCGATCTGCAGCGGGATGTTGCCCTGCTTCCGGGCGGCGCGCTCCCACGGCAGCATCACGAGGGCCGCGCACAGGTTCGGCAGCGCCACGAGCCAGCCGGTGGTGGCGTTCGAGAAGTCGCCCATGCTCTTCACGATCGTCGGCAGCCACATCCCCAGCCCGTAGGCACCGAACACGACGCCGAAGAAGAGCACGATGAGCGTCCAGAGGCGGCCGTTGCGGAAGACCTCGCCCAGCCGCAGGCGTCCGTGCCGCTGCTCGGTCGCCTGGGTCTCGGCGGCGAGCGTGTCGGTGATCCAGCGCTGCTCGGCGGGGGTCAGCCAGCGCGCGTCCTGCGGGCGGTCGGGGAGCCAGAAGAACACGACGAACGCGAGCAGGACTGCCGGGATGCCCTGCAGCAGGAAGACGAGCTGCCAGCCGTCCAGGCCCCACAGCCCGTGCAGCTCCAGCATCCAGCCGGACAGCGGCGCGGCGACCGCGTTGGCGATCGGGTTCGAGAGCACGAAGACGGCGAGCACCTGCGTGCGGTACTGCCGCGGGAACCACAACGTGAGGTAGAGCAGCACGCCGGGGAAGAACCCGGCCTCCGCGATCCCGAGGATGAAGCGCGCGATCGCGAACTGGGTCGCGTCCTGCACGAACGCGGTCAGCGCCGCGACGATGCCCCAGGAGATCATGATGCGGGCGATCCACTTGCGGGCGCCGAACTTCTCCAGCAGCAGGTTGCTCGGCACCTCGAACAGCAGGTAGCCGATGAAGAAGATGCCCGCCGCGAAGCCGAATGCGGCCTCGGTGATCTGGAGGGCGGCGGTCATCTCCAGCTTCGCGAAGCCCGCGTTGTTCCGGTCGATGTAGGCGACGAGGTAGAGCAGTCCGAGGAACGGACCGAGCCTCCAGATCGCCTTCTTCATGGCGGCGGCTCCCACCGCGTCCTCCGCGGCGCGCGCCTGCGCGAGCGTCTCTCTACCGGACATGACAACTCCTTCGTCATCGTTTTCGGGCTTTGCTATAGCATCTAGCACCGCGCGGCTCCTGTCCAGTCCCGGACTCATGCCATAGCATCGACCGAGCGAAGGAGCCCCGCTCGACGAGCACCGGGCCGCGCGAGATCGAGAAGGGCCCCGGATGCGCAGCGTGTCGGATCAGAACATCGCCGAGCAGGTCACGGACGAGCTCCGGGCGGCGATCCACTCCGGAGAGCTCGCCCCGGGCGAGCGCCTCGTGGAGCGCAAGCTCGCCGACCGTCTCGGCGTCAGCCACATCCCCGTGCGCGAGGCCCTGACCCGGCTCGCCGAGGAGCGCCTCATCACCCGCGAGCCCCGCCGCGGCGCCCGCGTCGCCCAGCTCAGCGCACAGGACCTGGAGGAGATCTCGAGCCTGCGGATCGTGCTGGAGCAGTTCATGGCGATCCGGGTGCAGGAGCGGTGGAACGACGAGTCGGCGGCCCGGCTGGAAGCGATCATCCAGGCCATGGCGGCGGCGGCGCCGGGCGACGTGGCCGAGGTCCTGCGCCAGGACCGCCTCTTCCACGAGACCCTCGCCGACCTCGCCGAGCACCGGTTCCTCGACGAACTCAGCGCCCAGCTCCGTGGCCGGATCGCCGGGTTCATCCAGGCGGCCAACTCCGCCCTCGACCCCGCCGAGCAGGAGGAGCACGTGCGCAGCCACCAGCAGATCGTCGACGCCATCGCGACCGGCGATCCAGAGCAGGCGCGCGCGGTGATCGCCGAGCACGTGACCAGGGCCGTCCGCCGCATCACGCCGTCGGCCGAGTGAGCGCCGCCGTGGCCGCACGCACCATCGTGCTGACCGGAGCCTCGGACGGGATCGGCGCCGCCGCCGCCCGCCAGCTCGCCGGATCCCCGCACCGCCTGCTCCTCGTGGGCCGTTCGCCCGACAAGATGCGGGCCGTCGCGGACGAGACCGGCGCGGAGTGGTTCACCGCCGACTTCGCGCGCCTGGACGACGTGCGCGCGCTCGCCGCCCAGCTCGCGGACGCCGTGGGTGCAGCGGGCATCGACGTGCTGGCCAACAACGCCGGCGGCATCTTCGGCGACCGCACCCCCACGGTCGACGGGCACGAGAAGACGATGCAGGTGAACCACCTCGCCCCGTTCCTGCTGACGAACCTCCTGCTCCCGCAGCTGCTCGCCGCCCGCGGCGCGGTCGTGAACACCTCCAGCGTCGCCCATCGCCTCTTCGGGCACCTCGACGTCGACGACCTCGACAACACCCGCCGGTACTCCCCGAACAAGGCGTACGGCGACGCCAAGCTCGCCAACGTCCTGATGGCGAAGAGCCTGCACGGGAAGTTCCATGCGCAGGGACTCAGCGCGGTGGCCTTCCACCCCGGCACCGTGGCGACGAACTTCGCCGCCGAGTCGTCGAGCATCATGCGCCTCGTCTACCGCACCCCACTGCGCCGCCTCGTCCTCATCGGCAGCGACCGCGGCGGCGCGACGCTGCGCTGGTTCCTCGAGGGCACGCCGGGCGAGACCTGGATCTCCGGCGGCTACTACGACGAGCGGGTCCTCAGCACCCGCGTGAACCCGCAGGTGCACGACCCCGCTCTCGCCGAGGCCCTCTGGCGGCGCAGCGCCGCGCTCGTCGGCGTGTCCGGGGGCTGAGCGCCGTCTACGCTGGGGCGATGGCGCGCCTCGATTGGACTCAGCTCCCTCCCGCTCTCCGAGCCCGGGTCGAGGAGTTCGCCGGTTCCCCGGTGGCCCGGGCGCAGTCGCAGGACGGCGGCTTCTCCGCGGGACTGGCCTCACGGCTGACCTTCGCCGACGGACGGCGGCTGTTCGTCAAGGCGGTGCAGGAGTCCGCGGAAGGCACGTTCGCGCTCTACGTGCGGGAGGCCGAGGTGCTCGGCGCGATTCCCCGCTCCCTCCCCGCCGCGCACCTTGTCGACGCCTTCACCGCGGACGGGTGGGCGGTGCTTCTCATCGAAGACGTCGAGGGTCGTCATCCGGAACGCTCGGCCACCGCGCCCGACACCGCGCACGTCTTGGATGCGATCGCCGCCCTGGCCACCGCCGAGGCGCCGCGCACGCTTCCCCGCCTCGCCGACGAGTTGCACGACGACTCCGGATCCTGGCGACGGCTCGAGGAGGCCGGGCTCCTGGAGACGACGACGCCGTGGTGCGCGCAGAACGTCGACCTCCTCCGCACGGCGGCGGAACGCGTGGGCACCGCGGTCGCGGGCGATCGGCTCCTGCACGCCGACCTCCGGGCCGACAACATCCTCATCGAGGCCTCCGGCCGCGCACGGCTGCTCGACTGGCCGTGGGCGGCCCGCGGCGCGGGGTGGGAGGACGCCCTCCTCTACCTGCTCGACCTCCGCGTCGAGGACGCCGCGGCCGAGGTCGATCCCCTGCTCGATCACCCCGTCTTCGCCGGGTCGACCACGCAGGACCATGTCGCCCTCCTGTCCGCCGCAGGCGGCGCCTGGTTCGAGAAGTGCCGTCTTCCCGCGCCGGACGGGATGACGACGCTCCGCGACTTCCAGCGCCGGGAAGCGGTCATCGCCACCGACTGGATCGCCGAGCTCGTCCGCTGATCGCCCCCGAGGCGTGGGCCTCGGCCGTCACCCCTCGGGCTGCGCGCCCGACTCGCCCGCGTGGACGCGTTCGCCCTGTCGGCCGAACAGGCTGAGCACCTCGGCGGGCTCCCCGTCCGCGCTCCCGAACCAGTGCGGCACGTGCGTGTCGAACTCGGCGACCTCACCGGCTCCCATGCGCAGATCGCGCGTGCCGAGGATCAACCGCATGGTGCCGCTGAGCACGTAGAGCCATTCGCGCCCCTCGTGCGCCCGGGGACGCGGATTCACCTGACTCCCCGGGATGAGGATCTTCCAGGCCTGGACCGGACCGGCGTGCGGGGTCAGCGGCACGACGATCCGGCCGTGCACGCGGCGCGGCTTCAATCGCACGCGCGGATCTCCGACGTCGGGCGCCCCGACGAGGTCGTCCAACGGCACCCGGTGGGCGCGGGCGAGCGGGAGGAGAAGCTCGAGGCTCGGTCGGCGTTGCCCGGTCTCCAACCGCGAGAGCGTGCTCGTGGAGATCCCCGTGGCGTCGGCCAGGTCGGTCAGCGTCATCCCCCGCTGCTTCCGGAGCCACCGCAACCGCGGGCCCACGCCGTCGAGCGTCGCGTCGATCTCGTCCCCCTGCACGTCCTCAGTCTGGCCGCATTTCCCAGGAGCAGCAAAGAAGTTTGCCGGCCCGGCACCTCCGGGGCGACTCTCCTGGCATGAAGAGATTCGATGTGCTCATCGTCGGCGGCGGTGCCGCCGGCCTCAGCGCCGCCCTGGTCCTGCTCCGCGCCCGACGCACGGTCGCGATCGTCGATGCGGGGGAGCCCCGCAACGCCCCCGCGGCGCACCTGCACGGCTTCCTCTCCCGGGACGGCGCCGCGCCCGCTGCGCTGCTCGCGAGCGGTCGCGACGAGGTCGCGGGCTACGGAGGCACGATCATCGACGGACGCGTCGCCGAGCTGTCCCCGGGCTTCACGGCCACCCTCGACGACGGGCGACGGCTGGAAGCCCGACGGGTGCTGGTCACCACGGGCCTGCGCGACGAGATCCCCGACATCCCTCGTCTGCGGGAGCGCTGGGGGCGCGATGTGCTGCACTGCCCGTACTGCCACGGGTACGAGGTGCGGGATCGCGCTCTCGGGGTGATCGGCGGCACGGCTGCGTCGGTCGCCCACGCGCTCCTCATCGCCCAGTGGTCCGCCGACGTCGTCTACTTCCCCCACACCCGGCCGCTCACGGACGACGAGCGGGAACGTCTCGACGCGCGCGGCGTCCGGGTGCATCCGGGCGAGGTCTCCCGCCTCATCGTCGAGGCCGACCGCCTCCAGAGCGTGGAGCTGAGCGACGGCACGCACGTCGAGCGCGCCGCGGTGTTCGTCCGCCCCGAGATGCGCGCTCACGACGCCCTCCTCCACGTTCTCGGCTGCGAGACCGACGAGAACGGGTGGGTCCGGCACGATGCCGGCGGGCGCACGAGCGTGCCAGGGGTCTCCGTCGCCGGGAACGTCGCCGATCCGCGCGCGCAGCTCATCACCGCGGCCGGGCAGGGCTCCGCCGCCGCGATCGCTCTCAACGCCGACCTCACCGACGACGACCTCGCCGCCCAGCTCGCGACCCACCGCGGCGCCTGACCCCCGAGAGAGAAGGAACACAGCAATGTCCACAGCACCCGCCCCGACGGCGACCCCCGTCCCCCCGCCCACGCAGCACCAGCTCGCGCTGATGATCTGGATCGCCGTCTTCCCGACCCTCACGGTCTTGAACCTCGTCCTCGCCGCGCCGCTTTCCGGACTCCCGATCGTCGTGCGCACGCTGGTGCTCGTCACCATCGCCGTCCCCCTCGTGATCTACCTGGAGACGCCGCTGCTGCACCGCGTCCGCCGCCGGATCCACGGTCTTGTGACGGCGCGTCGGCGAAGGTAACGTTCTCCCGTTCCTGACGAGAGAAGGCGACGATGCCCCGGACAGATCGACCCCGTTCCACGACGTCCGTGTGGCGCCGCAAGCCCGTCAGCGACATGACGGAGGAGTCGGGCGGGAGCGGTCTGTTCCGGACGCTCGGGCTCTGGCAGCTCACCGCGATCGGCGTGGGCGGCATCGTCGGCGTCGGGATCTTCTCACTCGCCGGACTCGTCGCCCACGGCGATGCGACGACTCCCGCCGTGGGTCCCGCCGTCGTCCTCTCCTTCCTCATCGCCGGGCTCGCGTCGGCAGCGGCCGCGCTGTCGTACGCGGAGTTCGCCGGCATGATCCCGCGGGCCGGTTCCGCCTACAGCTACGGCTACGTCGCGCTCGGCGAACTCGTCGGCTGGTTCATCGGCTGGGACCTGCTCCTGGAGTACGTCGCCATCGTGGCCGTCGTCGCGATCGGCATCTCCGGCTATCTCGACGCATTCCTCTCCGGATTCGGGCTGGAGCTGCCGACCGCGATCACGGAGACCGCCGACCAGCCAGGGGGTGTGGTCAACATCCCGGCCATCCTCATCTGCCTGTTCGTGACGTTCCTGCTGAGCCGCGGCACCCGCACGTTCGGCCGCTTCGAACTCGTCGCCGTGGCCATCAAGATCCTCCTCGTGGTGTTCATCGTCGTCCTCGGCGTCTTCTTCATCGACCCCGCCAACTACGATCCCTTCCTGCCGAACGGCTTCGGCCCCGTCTTCACCGGTGCCGCGACGGTGTTCTTCGCGGTGTTCGGCTACGACGCGATGAGCACGGCCGCCGAGGAGGCGAAGGACGGGCGTCGGCACATGCCGAAGGCGATCATCCTGTCCCTCGTGATCGCCATGGTGCTCTACGTCGCCGCGACGCTCGTGCTCACGGGCATGCAGAACTACCAGGACATCGATCCGAAGGCGGGCTTCGCCTCGGCGTTCACGGGCGTGGGGCTCCCGGTCGTCGCCTCCGTCATCTCGGTGTTCGCCGTCGTGTCGATCCTCACCGTCATGCTCACGTTCCTGCTCGGCGCCACCCGGGTGTGGTTCAGCATGAGCCGCGACGGACTGCTCCCCGGCTGGTTCGCGCGGGTCGACCGCCGCGGCGTCCCGCAGCGGGTCACCTGGATCGCGGGGCTGGGCGCGGCGTTCTTCGCGGGGGTGTTCCCCATCCGCGCCGTCGCCGACCTCACGAACATCGGCATCCTCGCCGCCTTCGTCGTCGTCTGCATCGCCGTGATCGTGTTCCGCTACACCAAGCCGGATGCGCCGCGGACGTTCCGGCTGCCGTTCATGCCCGTGGTCCCGATCGTCGGGGTGGGCTTCTCGCTCTTCCTCATCTCGCAGCTCCACCCCGAGACGTGGCTCCGGTTCGGGGTCTGGCTCGTGATCGGACTCGTCGTGTACTTCGCCTACAGCCGCCGGCACTCGCTCCTGAACCCGGACAGCCCCCGGCACCGCCCGGGCACGACTTCGGAGACCCCCGGCGACACGCCGTAGGCGGGGCCGGGGAGGCGGCGGGTCGCGCCGCAGCTCCGAAGTCGTGCCCGGCGGGTCAGCCGACGACGAGGTTGGCGGTGTCGACGACGCGGTCGCCCTCGGCGGGGAACGCCGTGCGGGTGACGCCGGCCTCCACGTTGCCGGTGTGCAGCAGCGTCGAGCCGGTGCCGAAGGCGTCGTCGCGGAGCTCCAGGGCGCCGCCCTCGAACCGGTTGCCGACCGCGCGGTAGTGGGTCGCGCCGCTCGTCACGGCGACATGCGTGGTCGCCCCCTCGGCCCGGAACGTGCTGTCGGCGAGCGTCAGGTGCAGCTCGCCCGCACCCGACCGCGACACCGTCGTCCCGCCCTTCGCCGACACCTCGGATCCCGCGATCTCGACGACCTGACGATCCTTCGAGGCCGCCGCGATGCGGGCGTTGCGGAGCGTGGAGCCTTCGACGCGCAGCTTCGCCGTCGCCGAGGAGATGGGGGCGGCGTCGTCCGGCGCGGTGAGGGTCGAGCCACGGAAGGTGACCGCACCCGGCCCGTTGATCTTCATGCCGCCCACCCGGTCGAGCACGGTGTCGACGAAGGTCACGGGCGTCTTCACCGTCGCATTGGTGAGCTCGCCGGGAGCGACGAACGTGAAGTGCGAGTCGGCGATCACGGTCGGCCGGGCGGAGTTGTCGGAGGCCTGGGTGATGACGAGCGTGTCCGAGGCGGTGCAGCCGCGCAGCTGCGCACCGTCCGCGTTGATCCACAGCATCCCGGAGCCCGACAGCGAGGGCTTGCCGATCACCTGCACGTCCTCCAGCGTCAGGTCGGTGATGCGCACCCGCGCGACGAACCACGAGCACACGTGCTTGCGGACGGTGATGCGCTTGGCGGCCGAGCCCCACGCAGCGCCGGAGTTCGCGAACGTCATGAGCCCGGAGTTGCCCGTGTAGGTGAGGTCGTGCTCGTACTGGCCGTGCGTGACGAACGGACCCTGGTCGTCGCCGTCGCCGTGGCAGTTCTCCACGAGGCAGTAGGCGCTCGCGGTGAAGTCGTTGAGGTGCCGGGCGTTGGCGGTGTGGCAGTTGGCGACGTACCCGTACAGGCAGTAGATCTGCTGCGTCAGGTAGCCGGCTCCACCCCACGTGACGGAGGTCGGGTTCTTCAGCGTGCAGCTCTCCGTGGTGAAGTACGTGTTCCACCGGCGCTGGATCAGCGGCCAGAAGGTCGCCGTGCCGTCGATGTGGTCCACGTCGCAGCGCACCGCGTACTCGAAGGCCAGCGGGTGCGACCCCGTGTACTCGTCCGTCCCCTTGCCGAGGAACTTCAGGTTCGACACCGTCACGTCCTGCACCGGCTTCACGTGCCGCCAGGTCATCGTGCGGTCCTTGCCGAGGGGCCAGCCGTTCTTGTAGTTCACGCGGATGTGCCGGCCGTCGACGATCTGGGTCACCTGGACCAGCCGCTGCAGCTCGCGCTCCCAGCGACCAGACAGCGCGTTGACCTCGGCGGCATACCACTCCCCGACCGCGAAGAACGACGAGTCCGCGACGGGGAAGATGTCGGCGAGGTCGGGCACGTCCTCGCCGAGCTTCGCCTCCTGCACCGAGTCGGTCACCTCGCCGCGGAAGAACATGACGGCCGCGAAGGGGTCGTCCTTCCCGGCGTTCTCGATGCCCTCGGTCGTCATGAGGTGGTGCCCGAAGTCGAAGGCGATGTTCGACCGGGAGAACTTGTGACGACGCACGAAGTTGAGGTCGGTGTGCGCCTCCACGCGCCGTACCCGGGCGTCGCCCACCATCGCGTCGAGCGCGTCGTCCGCGGGCGCGGAGGCGTCCATGATGCCGAACTTCCGGAAGTCGACCGTGCCGTCGTGCACGAGCACCCAGGCGCCGCCCTTCGGCCCCGCGAGCACCGTGCCGCCGTTGGCCGCGGAGGCGTCCTTCTTCACGAAGCGGTAGAGCCCGTCACCGCCGTCGCCGGGGGCCGCGTAGCCGCTCGTGCGCACGAGGTCGCCGTCCTTGCCCTTGCGCGTCGCGAGGGCGGTGGCGACGCCTCCGTGCGCGACGTTCTTCGAGCCCGACGACTCCTGCGGCACGACGGGTCCGGCGGCCTGGGCGGCGGCGGGGGCGCCGATCGCGGCGACCCCGCCCAGGGCGGCGGCGCCGAAACCGGCGAGCAGCATCCGTCGACTGCGCATCGCCGCGGTCTCGGTGGTGGTGTCCAGCTGGGTCATGCTCATCCTCCTTGCGGCGTCCTCGCCGCGGTCAGGCGTCCGGCCCTCGGCCGGATCGCGGTCACCGATCAGTCCCCGATCCCCAGCGCTCTCCGAGCGGATGCTCAGAAGTAGTCGCCCGCCGTGAAGTGGCGGATGCCGTCCACCCGGGCCTCGCGGCGCAGCGGGCGGATCATCCCGGTGCGGTCGTCCTGCCGCACGGCCGCCGGAGCGAATGCGCGGACAGCGCGCTCCTCCGCCGCCAGCGCGGGGACGGCCAGCTCGCAGGTGCGGACGCCCGCCGCGGCCCAGTCCGCGGCCACGGCCTCCAGCACCGCGTGACGCACCCCGGCCGGATCGGCCGCAGTGGGATCGGTCGCGCTCTCGTGCAGCAGCCCGACGCCGTCGCGCACCTCCGCCACCGCGTACCCGACCGTCGCCTGCGCCTCGTCGAGCCGGTACAGCGTCGCGCCCCGCAGTCGCACCTCCGCCATCGTCCAGTCGCGGTCGCCGCGCACCGGGGCGAGCACGACCGCACCGGTGCGGGAGCGCTCGTAGACCTCGCGCAGCGGGCCGAGGACGCCGAGTCCCACGGACTCGCGCACGACCGAGGCGGGCTCCACGGCCGTCGCCGACGCCGCCCACGGTCCGGCCATCGTGCGGGGCATCGAGAAGGTCGTGAAGCCGCTCGACCGGTACACCTCGGGGGTTCCGGTGAACAGCAGGGCCCAGTCGGCGTCACCCGCCGCGTCCAGGGTGGCGGCCACGAGCCGGTGGGCCAGTCCCCGGCCCCGAGCCCGCTCGGCGACCGCGACGCTGCCGATCGCGTGCACCCGCGCCACCGCGCCGTCCGACTCCCGCAGGCTCTTCGGCAGTCCGTAGATCGACCCGCACACGCCCTCGTCGTCTTCCGCGACGAGCGTGTGGCTCAGCCTCTCGTCGTCCACGAGCCACTGGTCCGGCGCGAGGGGCGGCGTGAAGGCGGCCGCCCACAGTGCCGCGAGAGCGGGCTGGTCCTCCGCCCGCGCCGACCGCACGACCACGGCGCTCATGCCATCGAGGAGAGCTGGGCGCGGTCGACGGCGTGTGCGAGCGGACGCCCCGCGGCGAAGGCGTCGAGCTCGTCGGCGACGATCCGCCCCTGCCGCAGCCGGCCCTCCCTGGTCCCGGCCGCGCGGTGCGGAGTGAGCAGCACGCGCGGTGCCGAACGGAAGGGACTCTCCGCGGACAGCGGCTCCTCGTCGAACACGTCGATCGCCGCACTCAACCGGCCACGACGCAGTTCGGCGAGCAGGGCGGCCTCGTCGACCAGCCAGGACCGCGCCGTGTTGACCAGGCCCGCCCCGTCCGGCATCAGCGCGAGCTCGCGCGCACCGATCAGGTGATGCGTCTCCGGCAGGGTCGGGGCGTGCACCGCGACGATCTGCGCACGGCGGAGCGCCTCGTCGAGCGTCACGAGCTCCGCCCCGAGGGACGACGCCTCGGCCGCGTCGAGCGTGGGATCGACGAGCAGCGGCTGTGCGCCGAGCGCACGGAGGAGCTCGAGGTACGCCCGCCCGGTCCGGGAGGCGCCGATGACCGCGATGGGCGCGCCGAGGATCTCGTGCTGCACCCCGACGGCCTCCGCGTCCCACCAGCCGTCGCCGGCGCGCAGCGCGTCGTGCATCTCCGGCACCCGGTGCAGCAGGGCGAGCGTGAAGGTCAGCGAGACCTCCGCCACCGACCGGGCCATCCCCGCCCCGGCCTGCGTCACCCGCACGCCGCGGTCGAACAGCGCGTCGGTCGCGAACGGCTTGATCGTGGCACCCGTGTGCGCGATGAGCTCCAGCTTCGGGAGCGTGGCGAGCACGGCGTGATCGAAAGGACCCACGCCCCAGCTCGTCACCACGACGCGCGCCTCGTCGAGCACCGCACCCGCGAGCCGGTCCACCCGCACGAACGTCCCGCCGAGCCGCGCCGCGACGGCCTCCAGGCGCGCCGAATCGTCGGGCGAGAAGAACTCGGCGAACAGCTCCGCGGAGACGACCGCGACCACGGTCGGAGCGCTCGTCCCGGCGGTCATCGCAGCCAGGCCTCGAGGTTCTCGGCGATGAACGCGTCGTCGTTGAGCTCCGGGTACGCCTGCCGGACGCGGGCGATCTCCTCCGCCTGTCCCGGGGAGAGGCCCTCGGCCGGGTCGAGGCACCAGGTGCCCTCGAGAAGCCCCTGCTGGCGGAGCATCTCGTGCACCCCGGCGATGACCCCGTGGAAGTCGTTGCCCGGGTCGAACACGGCCTGGTTCACGTCCACCATGTCCGAGGCGCGGCGTCCCACCTCGCGGTAGGCCTCCGCGTCTCCCGCCAGGGCGCGATGCACCCGCTCCAGCAGCGCGACCGCCGCGTGCGTGCCGACCGCCCACTGGCCGAGCAGCCCGCCGACGAACCGGAGGGTGCGCCGCCCGGACGGGGAGTCCACGTGGAACTCGGAGAGCAGGTCGGCGACGATCGCGTCGTCGTTGCCCGTGTACAGCGCGATCTCGTCGGCGCGCCCCGAGGCGGCCACGCCCCGCACGAGCTCCAGCGTGCGGTAGCGGTCGAAGGGAGCAGCCTTCACGGCGACGACGGACGGGATCGCGGCGAACTCCCGCCAGAACTCGCGGTCGAGCACCGGTCCGCCGATCGCGGTCTGCAGGTAGAAGCCGACCAGCGGCAGCACCTCGCCGACGGCGCGGGCGCGGTCGAGCAGGGCACGCTCGTCCGCACCCGCGACGCGGGGACTCACCAGCACGGCGTCGTAGCCGAGGGAGCGGGCGAGCTCCGCCTCGGCGACCGCCTGGGCCGTGTCGCCCGCCACGCCGGCGATGCGCACGAGGGTCGCGTCGTCGCGGGCGTCCATCTCCTCCGCGGCCAGCGCGAGCACCGGCTCGAAGAGCGCGTGCTCCGGGTCGCGGATCTCGAACTGCGTCGTGTGCACGCCGACGGCGAGGCCGCCGGCCCCGGCGTCGAGGTAGTAACGGGAGAGCGCCCGCTGCCGCCGCTCGTCGAGCGTGCGCGCGGCGGTGAGGGCGAGCGGATGCGCCGGGATCACGGCACCGCGGGCGAGGGTCGCGGCGGCCTCAGGGCGCAGCGACGGCACGGTCGCCGTGTGTGCTGCGGCGTCGGTCATCAGAACTTCCCGTCCCGCACGGCCCACTTCGTGGGCTTGGCGATCATCGGCAGTCCGTCGCGGATCCAGCCGGCCTGCATGCGGATGAGCTCCTCGGCGGAGACGGACGGATAGCCGAACAGGGCCATGCACCGGCGGGCGTCGCTGAGCAGCGCGGTCGGCTGCGGCTCGTCGACGATCTCGACCTCCCGCTCGAACAGCGCGCCGAAGCGATGGGCGATGGAGGAGACGCTGAGCAGCTCCGGACCGGTGAGGTTGATCACGAACGGCTCGGTGGAGGCATGCACGAGGCTGCGCAGCACGACCTCGTTCGCGTAGCCCTGCCAGATCACGTTGACGTTGGCGGTGGCGACCGAGACCGGCTCCCCCGCGTGCACGGCGCTGCCGATGTCGGCGAGCACGCCGTAGCGGAGGTCGACGGCGTAGTTCAGGCGGATGATCGCGACCTTGGTGCCGCGCTCCTGCGCCCCGAACTCGAACACGCGCTCCCGACCGAGGCAGGACTGCGCGTACTCGCCGATCGGCGCGGGCGTGGTCTCCTCGGCGGCGCCGCCCGAGGCGGCCGGGACGAACGGGTACACGTTCCCGGTGGAGAGCACCGAGATCGCGCTGTCGCGGTAGCGGCGGGCGATGCGGTCGGGAAGAGCCGCGTTGACCTCCCACGCCCAGGAGGCGTTGGTCGCGGCGCCGAACTTCGCGCCCACCATGAACACCACGTTCGGGGCGTCGGGGAGACCGGCGAGGTCGTCGTTCTCGATGAGGTCGAACGGCACGACGCGGACCCCCGCGGCCTCCAGGCGCTCGCGGATGGCGGCGTCGCCGAAGCGGGAGACCGCGTACACGGCGTCGTCCGTGCGGCCGGCGGCATCCAGGCCGCGCCGGGCGAGCATCGCCAGGGTCGGTCCCATCTTGCCGCCGGCACCGAGGATCACGAGGTCTCCGGAGCCCTGGGCGAGGTCGGCCACGAGCCCGTCGCTCGGGGTGGCCAGCGCCTCCTCGAGCTCGGCCTCGGAGGCGAATGCGTACTGCGTCATTGTCGTGCGGTTCCCTTCTTCTCAGCCCTTGATCCCGGTGCCGGTGACGCCCTCCTGCACGTACCGCTGAGCGATGAGGTACGCGAGGAAGATCGGCAGCAGCGCCACGACGGAGCCGGCGAGCATGGTGCTGAGCGGCACATCCTGCTGCTGCAGCGACGAGATGCCCACGGTGAGGGTGAACATCGAGTTGGACTTGGCGATGATGAGCGGCCAGAGGAAGTCGTTCCAGTGCCAGAGGAAGACGAAGATCCCGAGCGTCGCGAGGATCGGCTTGCACAGCGGCAGCACGATCCGCAGGAAGATGCGGAACTCGCCGGCGCCGTCGATGCGGGCGGCCTCGAAGAGCTCGTCCGGAAGGCCCTGGATGAACTGGCGCATGAGGAAGACCGCCTGCGCGTTCGCGAGCGTCGGCAGGATGAGCCCCCAGTACGTGTCGATGCCGCCGAGGTTCGCCATGAGGATGAACGTCGGGATCAGCGTCACGTGGAACGGCACCATGACCATCGCCAGGAACGACCAGAACATGACCTCCTTGCCGCGGAAGCGCTTCTTGGCGAAGGCGTAGCCGGCGAGCGCGGAGAGGAACAGCACCGCCACGACCGAGACGAGCGAGTAGACGAGCGTGTTGAACAGCCAGACGAGGATGTTCTGCCCGCCGAGCACCTGCTCGTACGCCTCGAAGGAGATGTCGTTCCACGGGAGCAGCGAGCCGGGGAGCTCGACGAGCATGCCCGGCTTCAGGCTCAGCACGACCATGGCATAGAAGGGGAAGAAGCTGAGGATCCCGGCGAGGCTCAGCCAGATCCAGCGGATGGCGATGCCCCAGCCGGTCGGCTCGAGCGCGCGGAACGAGCGGCGTTTCCGCGCGGCGGGACGCGTCGCGGGCGGCGTCGTCTGCGTCGGCGGCTGCAGGAGGGCGGTCATTTCTGCTTTCCGATCACGAGGCGCTGGATGAGGGCGACCACGAGGGTCATGATGAACAGGGCCACGCCCACCGCGGCCGCGTAGCCGTAGTCGAAGTAGCGGAAGCCCTGGTCGTAGAGCATGTAGACGAGCGAGTAGCTCGCGTTCGCCGGCCCGCCCTGGGTCATCACGTAGATGACGTCGAAGACCTGGAAGGCGGCCGTCGTCTCGATCACCGCGAGGAAGAAGAAGGTCGGGCGCAGGTGCGGGAGGATGATCCAGCGGAAACGCTGCCAGGCGTTCGCGCCGTCGACCAGCGCCGCCTCCTCCAGCTCGCGCGGCACGTCCTGCAGGGCGGCGATGAGGATCATCATCCCGTAGCCGAACCGGGACCAGACGCCCACGACGACGATCGCGGGGATCACGAGCACGGTGCTGCCGAGCCAGGAGCCGCCGAGGCCGAGCGGCGTCATCAGGGCGGACCAGGGACCGTTGGCGGAGAAGATCCAGACGAAGATCGAGCCGGCCAGCACGAGCGAGGTGATGACCGGGAGGAAGAAGATCGAGCGGAAGAACCGGGCGCCGCGGAAGGCGCGGCGCACGCCGAGGGCCATGATCGTCGACAGCACGAGCGCGATCGGCACCGCGAAGACCGTGTAGATGAGGGTGGTCCCCAGCGCCCGCCAGAACAGCGGGTCGGCGACGAGGCGCTGGAAGTGGTCGAGGCCGCGCCAGGCGATCTCGCCGGAGATGTCGTAGTCGAAGAAGCTCAGCGCCACACCCGCGATGCTCGGGCCGAAGCGGAAGGCGATGAACAGCAGGAAGGCGGGGAGCACGAACAGGAACGCGACGCGCGCTTCCCGTCGGGCGAGCACCCGGGCGACCCGTCCTGCGGGCTTCGGCGCCGTGGTGGCCGTCGTCATTGTCGATTCCTCACGTGGGGGGCGGAGAGAGGGGGCGTGCGGCGGGTACCCGCACGCCCCCGGGGTGTCACTTCTGCAGCAGCGGGGCTGCGGCGGCCGCGGCGTCCTTGAGGGCGTCGGCCGGGGACTTCTGGCCCAGCAGGGCGGCCTGGATCTCCGGCGAGAGCACTCCCATGAGCGCACGGGAGCTGGCATCGAGCTCGCCCACCGTGGTGTCGGGGACGTACTTCTCGACCTCGCCGAGGAGCGGGTCGTCGGCGTACAGCGGCTCGGTGGTGCTGAGCGCGGAGAAGTAGCCGGCGGCCTTGAGGTACGGCTCGACGACGTCGGCGCCGGTCGCGAACTCGGCGAACGCGGCCGCGGCCTCGGGGGCCTTCGAGCCCTTGAGCACGGACAGCGAGCCGACGGTGCCGTAGGCCACGGACTCCTTGTCGGTCAGCGGCGCGAGGACCTTGACGTTCTCCTCGCCCCAGAACGGCGCGACCTCGGTCACGGCGTTGTTCCAGGTGCAGGCGACCTTGCCCTGGGCGATGGCGGTCTGCTCCAGCGGGACGTTGGTGGTGAGGGCCTCCGGGTCGAGCGCGCCCTCCTCGGCCAGGTCGGTCAGGAAGGTGAGCGCCTCTTCGCCGGCCTTGCTGTCGAAGCCGACCTCGCCGTCCTCGGTGTAGACCTCGCCGCCGGCCTGCCAGAGCAGTGGGTAGTAGGTGAGGTTGAGGGTGTTCTCGGCCGACGCCGGGTAGTTGAGGGCGTACATGCCCTTGTCGATGAACGCGGGAGCCATCTCGGCGATGTCGTCCCACGTCTCCGGGTACTCGGTCACCCCGGCGGCCTCGAACGCGGCCGCGTTGCAGATCAGCGGCTGCGCGCTGGTGAGGATCGGGGCGCCGAGGATGTCGCCGCCGAGCGTGACCGACTCCTTGACGTTGGGGAGCAGGTCGCCCTGGCGCTCCTCGCTGAGCAGGTCGTTCAGCGGGGCGATCGACTTCTGGTACGCCGCGAGCTGGTCGGGGATGAGGTAGACGACGTCCGGTCCCTTGCCGGCGGCGATCGCCGTCTGCAGGGCCTCGTCACGGTTCGCCCACGGGAAGATCTCGTACTTCACGTTGACGTTCTCGTTCTCCTTCTCGAACGCCTCGATGGTCGAGTCCCAGAAGTCCTTGTGCACCGCCTCGTCGGCGATGACGGGGTAGAGCCAGACCGTGATGTCCTGCTCGCCCTCTGCGGTGTTGCCTCCGCCGGCCGAACATCCGGCCAACAGGGTGGCGGCCGCGACTCCCGCGACGACGCCGGTGATCTTGCTGACGCGCATGGTGCTCCTTTGCGTAAACCGTGCTGAGTACGGTTCATTATGACATTGGCTTTGGATAATTCGTCAAGCACAAGTTCTCAGAGCCTTGTTTCGGCCGTGTTTCTCGGCCGTGAACAACAATCCCCGATCTGAGAATCGGGTGTGCTAATTTGATCGCACCAACGGCGGAGACGAAGGAGGGACCCGATGGGCGCGACCAGTCCGCTCTCGATCGTGGCGCGGTCCGCACTCCGGCTGCGCGACGCCGGACCGGCGACCGTCAGCGACCTCTCCCGGTCGCTCGAGGTCTCCCGCACCTCCGTCGAGAACGCCGTGGCGGTGCTCTCCGACTCGGGACTCCTCGTCGACGCCCCGGCGCAGAACGGCGGCGGCGCGGGGCGACCGGCCCGCCGCTACTCCTTCCACGCCGCCGCCGGCGTGGTGGTGGGCGTGGACATCGGCGTCGCGAGCGTGCGCGTCGTCGTCGCGGACCTCGCGGGCGTGGTGATCGCCCAGCGGGCGTTCCCCGGCGTCGCGGAGCAGCCCGACGGCCCGGCGAAGCTCGCCGCCGTGATCGACGACGTGCGACGCACGCTCGCCCCGCTCTCGCTGCCGCGGACCGGCCTGCGGGCGATCGGCGTCTCCCTGCCCGGCATCGTCGACGACGACGGGCGGGTCACCACCTCGGTCGTCATCCCGGAATGGTCCGGCATCGACATCGGCTCGCAGCTGCGCCAGGCGTTCGGCTGCCCCGTGGCGGTCGACAACGGTGTGCGGCTCGCGGCCGTCGCGGAACATCACCTCGGCGTCGCGCAGCTCGTCGACGACGTGATCTATCTCTCGGTCGGCAACCGCATCGCCATGGGGCTCATCCTCGGCGGCCGCCCCCGTCGCGGCATCCACAACGCGGCGGGAGACATCGGCCGCCTCGCGTTCCGGGGCCTGAACACCGAGACCGGGCAGATCTCGTGGCGCACCGCCCCGACGGCCGCCGAGGTGTTCGCCCTGGCGCGCAGCGGGGAGCAGGCCGCCCGGGAGGAGCTCGACGGCTTCATCGACGAGCTCGCCCACGGGATCGCGACGCTCATCATGACGGTCGACCCCGCCATGGTCGTGATCGGCGGCGGGCTCTCGGCCGCGCACGAGCAGCTGCTCGACCCCCTGCGCGCCGCCCTGACCGGCCATCTCGGTCTGCCGTTCCAGGTGCCCGTCGCGGAGGCGCGGCTGGGAGCGGAAGCCGCCGCCCACGGCGCCGTCGTGCATGCGTTCCAGCGGCATCCGGGCGACATCTACGGCATCGAGGACATGCCCGCCCCACCGATCACCCCCCTGCCGCACGACCCCGCGGCCGGCGACGACCCCGAGGAGAAGCAGTGAGCACGTTGAAGGTCGGACTCATCGGCGCGGGCGGGATCTCCCGCGTGCACGCCGATGCCTGGCGCGCGCTCGGCGTGCAGGGCTTCGTCACCTCGAAGGAGGGCGCGGAGGAGATCGCCGCCGAGTACGGCTTCGAGGTCGTGGCCGACGTCGATGCGCTCCTGGAGCAGGTCGACGTCGTCGACATCGTCACACCGAGCAGCACTCACGCCGACTTCGCCCTGCGCGCGATCGCCCGCGGGATCGACGTGATCTGCGAGAAGCCGCTCGCCGCGACCGCGGAGGCCGCCGCCGAGGTGACCGCCGCCGCAGCCGCCGCGGGGGTGCGGCTGTTCCCCGCCCACGTCGTGCGCTACATGGGGGAGTACGCCCGGATCAAGGCCGGCCTCGACGCCGGGCAGATCGGCATCCCCGCCGTGCAGCGCTTCCGTCGTCTGGGCGCCGCGCCCCAGGCCCCCTGGTTCTTCTCGGAGCGGGCGGGCGGCGGCGTCATCCGCGACCTCATGATCCACGACATCGATCAGGCGCTGTGGTTCGCCGGGCCGGTCGACAGCGTCTACGCGGTGCAGAACCCGCCGACGGTCGACGACCGCGTACCGGCCCCGGTCACGGCTCATGTCGTGCTCACCCACCGAAACGGGGTCATCAGCCACGTGCACGCGAGCTGGGTGCAGCCGGGCATGCCGTTCCGCACGAGCGTCGAGGTCGCCGGGTCCGAGGGGCGCCTGCGCTACGACAGCGCCGAGGACCACACGCTGCGCACCGACGCCGTGCTCGTCGAGGGCGCGACCGACTACCTCCCGCCGATGTCGCCGGAGGAGAGCCCGTACTACGCGGAGATCGCCGACTTCGTGGCCGCCATCGCGGAGGGACGCGAGGCCGCCGTCACCCCGGACGACGGGATCCGGGCGGTCGCGGTCGCCGAGGCCGCCTACGCCTCGATCGCCTCCGGAGCCCCGGTCGCCCTCCCCGCTTCGTCCCCCGCCGTCGCCGTTGCCGAGGAGGCCACCCGATGACCGCTCCCCGTCCGCTGCGGATCGCCGTGCTGTCTTTCGCGCACACGCACGCCCTCAGCTATGTGCACGCGCTGCAGCAGATGCCCGGCGTCGAGCTGATCGCCGCCGATCCCGACGGCGCCTCCGCCCCGGACGACGCTCCGCGCGGTGCCGCTCTGGCCGCGGAGCTCGGGGTCGCGTACGTCGAGACCTACGACGAGGCCTTCGCCTGGGGCCCGGACGCGGTCGTCGTGGCCGCTGAGAACTCCCGTCACCGTGCCCTCGTCGAGCAGGCCGCCGCGGCCGGCGTGCACGTGCTGTGCGAGAAGCCGCTGGCGACGACGGTCGAGGACGCGATCGCGATGCGCGACGCCTGCGACCGAGCGGGCGTGATGCTCATGGTGGCGTACCCGGTGCGCTTCTCCCCCGCGGTGCGCGACGCCCTCGCCGAGCTGCGCAGCGGACGCCTCGGGGCGATCCTCGGCGTCACCGGTATCAACAACGGCAAGCTCCCGCAGGACCGGGCCTGGTTCACCGACCCCACGCTCGCCGGCGGCGGTGCCCTGGTCGACCACGTCGTGCACTGCGCCGACCTCCTCGACGATCTCCTGGGTGAGCGGGCGCAGACCGTCCGCGCGGTGTCGAACAGCATCCTGCACGGGGAGCGCGACCTCGCGGTCGAGACCGGGGGCCTCGTGACGATCCAGTACCCGAGCGGGGTGATCGCCACGATCGACTGCTCGTGGAGCTGGCCGCTGAGCTCGCCGACCTGGGGCGGCCTCACCCTCGAGGTCGTGGCGGAGCGCGGGACCGTGACCGTGAGCCCCTTCGCGAAGGGCGTGGCCGGACACGATGTCCACGGCGAGACCTGGACCCCGGTCGGGGCCGACCTCGACGCCCTGCTGCTCGAGGAGTTCGTGCGGGCCGTGCGCGCGGGCCGTCAGCCTCAGCCCGACGCCGGAGTCGGCATCCGCACCGTCGAGATCGTGAAGGCCGCGCAGGAGTCCGCTTCCCGCGCCGGCACCCCCATCCCCCTCTGACCCCCGCCCCGCCGCACCCCCCGGCACCTCGCGGGATCGAAAACGCTCCCCTTCCGGTCTCCCCCGGCACCTTTCCCATCCCGCACCCTTCTCCGCGCCCCGAGTTTCCACCTCGCGGGATCGAAAACGCTCCCCGCTCCGACTCGTCAGGAACGTTTCCCATCCTGCACGCGGTCTCGAACCCGGGCCCGCCGTCCCGGGTGCGTCCTCACCCGTCCGCCCACCCCCGCCACGGTGCGGGATCAAGAGAGCACCTCCCCGGCCCACCCCCGGCGCGTTTTCCGTCCCGCACGTGCCGGGTCCCGCCGTGCGGGATCAAAACCGCGCCTTCCGCTCCCGTCCCCGGCCCGTTTCCGGTCCCGCACCCATCGGCACGGCCGAGTCCCCGGCTCGCCGGGTCGACACGTGCCCGATCGAGAACGCGCCGGACTCAGGGCCCGCGGGTGGGTTTCCCGTCCCGCATGGAGACGGCACGTCCCACTCCCGGCCCTCCCCCAGGTACACCGTGCGCGCATGGCCGCCTCCCCGCCGCTTCCGTGGCGGGCGAGCGCGCGGGCATGAATCCGGCGCGGCGGGCGTTGTACCCGAGGCCGCAGCGACACGGAGGAGACATCATGCGCATCGACCTCGCCGGGAAGACCGCCCTCGTCACGGGCTCCACCCAGGGCATCGGACTCGCCATCGCCACGACTCTGGCCGACGCGGGAGCACGGGTCGCGGTCAACGGCCGGAACCCCGAGACCGTATCGTCGGTCATCGCCGCGCTGCAGGAGGAGAATCCGGACCGGAGCCTCGTCGCCGCGCCGGGAGACGTCACCACGGAGGACGGCGCCGCCCGCGTCCTCGCCGCCACCGGAGACGTCGACATCCTCGTGAACAACCTCGGCATCTTCGGGGCAGCCCCCGCGCTCGACATCTCCGACGAGGAGTGGCGCCGGTACTTCGACGTGAACGTGCTCGCCGCCGTCCGGCTCATCCGCGCGACCCTGCCCGGCATGAAGGAGCGCGGCTGGGGCCGGGTGCTCGACATCGCGAGCGACTCCGCGGTCGTGATCCCAGCGGAGATGATCCACTACGGGATGTCGAAGACCGCACTGCTCGCCGTGTCCCGGGGCTTCGCGAAGGAGGCGGCCGGCACCGGCGTGACGGTGAACTCGGTGCTCGCGGGCCCGACCCACACCGGCGGCGTGGAGGACTTCGTGTACTCGCTCGTGGATCCGCAGCTGTCGTGGGAGGAGGCCCAGCGCGAGTTCATGCGCGTGCACCGCCCCCAGTCCCTGCTGCAGCGGCTCATCGAA
The DNA here is from genome assembly GCF_004794355.1 of Microbacterium sp. K36. Lineage (NCBI taxonomy): Bacteria > Bacillati > Actinomycetota > Actinomycetes > Micrococcales > Microbacteriaceae > Microbacterium > Microbacterium sp. K36. The sequence goes on from NZ_SSDN01000079.1 coordinate 26,900, forward strand.
CCGGAGGAGATCGCGAACATGGTCGCGTACCTCGCGTCCCCGCTCGCCTCGGCGACGACGGGCGCCGCCGTCCGGGTCGATGGCGGTTACATCGACGCGATCGTCCCCTGACCCTTCGAATCGCGCACTTGGCGGCATCTGCGGCCGGAATGGGGCCATTCGGGCGATTCGAAACAGAGGGGTAAGCTGGCCCCCGGAGAAGCACGGAAAGGCGGTGATGGCGATGTCCGACGATAGTAACGACGCCGCCCTCGCTGCGTCGCGCTTCCCCGCACTCACGCGTTGAGCTCCTGCTCCGCGTCCGCGACTCTCGCCTCGCAGTCATCGGCGGCGTCTCCCGCCCCCTGACGAATCCGCACGGACCCTCGCGTCCGTGCGCCCGCGAGAACGGAGCCGCATCATGGCGCTCATCGACAACGGCGTGTACGTCCACGGACGTCGCGTGGAGACCCCGAAGAACCTGGACGAGACCTACCGGATGCTGGATGCCGCCGGCGGGATCGCGTGGATCGGCCTGTACCGGCCGAGTCCGGAGGAGGTCGCGTCCGTCGCCCGCGAGTTCGATCTGCATCCGCTCGCCGTCGAGGACGCGCTCTCGGGGCATCAGCGCTCCAAGGTGGAGCGTTACGGCGACACCCTCTTCGCCGTGCTGCGTCCCGCCCGCTACCGCGACAAGGAGGAGTCGATCGAGTTCGGTGAGCTGCACCTGTTCATCGGCCCCGACTTCGTGGTGACGATCCGCCACGCGGAGTCGCCGAACCTCGCCGCGGTCCGCCGCCGGATGGAGGCGAACCCGGAGCTGCTCGCGATGGGACCGGAGGCGGTCTTCTACGCGATCCTCGACGAGGTCGTGGACGAGTACGAGCCCGTCGTGGCGGGCCTGGAGAACGACATCGACGAGATCGAGGACCAGCTCTTCGGCGACAGCGACGACGACGCCCTCTCCCGCCGCATCTACGAGCTCTCCCGCGAGGTCATCAACTTCCAGCGCGCGGTGCACCCGCTCAGCGGCATGCTGGAGTGGCTGCGCCGCGGGTCGGAGAAGTACCGCATCGACGAGGAGCTGCAGCGCTCCCTCCGCGACGTGCTCGACCACACGATCCGCGTGAACGAGCGGGTCGACTCATTCCGCGCGATCCTGGAGAACGCCCTGACGGTGCAGTCGGCGCTGGTCGCCCGGCGGCACTCGGAGGCGGGGCTCGCCCAGAACGACGAGATCAAGAAGATCTCCTCGTGGGCGGCCATCATCTTCGCCCCCACGCTCGTGGGCACCGTCTACGGGATGAACTTCGACGTGATGCCGGAGCTGCACTGGGCGTTCGGGTATCCGATGGCGATCGGGGCGATGGCTGCGTTCGCGGTCGGGCTCTATGGGGTGTTCAAGTACAAGAGGTGGCTCTGACACGCAGGCCGTCACGCCGGTTCAGGCTGTTGATTCCAAAAAGCGCCTGAACCAGCGTGACCGCCTGTCTCAGCGCACAGCGATCATGGGGAAGGCGGGCTCGTCGCCGGAGGTCGCGGGGATCTGCAGCTGGGCCTTCTCCGCCGAGTCCAGCGTGAGGGTCCATCGCAGCCCGCGGGCCGTCCGCTCGACCTCGCCCACCGTCGGCACCGGGATCTCGACGTCCCCGAAAGCCGTCAGATCGATGTCGACGACCGCCCGTCCGCCCGCCGCCCCGGCATTGGCGAGGTCCAGGAGGATGAGCGTGTCGTGCGTAGCCCCGGGCTGCGGGGAGAGCTCGACCGAGTAGCCGATCGCCGACTTCGTGTGCACCGAGAACCGGACCGGCGCGGTGGTGGCCGAGGTGTCGCTGCCCACGATCGTCCTGGCCACGACCTCGTAGGTCCCCTGCGTCAGCGGCGCATTCACGGTCCAGGTGCCGTCGTCGCGCACGGTCACGAACCGCAGGAACGGCGTCACCTCCCCGTCGCGCACGTCCACCCGGACCCGCGAGCCCGGCACGCCGGTACCCGAGATGGTCGTCGTGGTCGCGGTGACCGTGGCCCCGGCCTTCGGGGTGAGGATGGTCGGCGTGGCCGGGGAGGTGCGGATGACGATGGGGGCCCTGGCCTCGCCGGCGATCAGGGTGCTCGGCCCGGCTGGAGCATCCGCGGGGAGGGGGAACACGGTCGCGAACCGTCCCTGCGCATCGGTCTGCACCGGCGTGGTGGCGGTGCCCACGCGGAGCTCGACGGTGCTCCGCGGCGGATGTCCGCTGCCGGTCACCCGAAAGGACTGCCCGGTGAGCGCCACGCGGGAGTAGACCCCGACGGCGGGGACGGAGGTGCCGATGTCGGCGTCCATGAGTCCGGCGCCCACCCGATCCGGTCCCTCGTCGGCGACGCCGTCGGCCGTGGCCCTGATGCGACGCGCGACCTCGTCGGGAGTGAGCGTCGGGTCGGCGGCGAGCATCCGAGCGGCGAGCCCCGCGACGTGCGGCGAGGCCATGGACGTGCCGGGGAACTGGGCGTAGATCGAGCCGTCGTCCTGGCGGGTCACCGCGGACCACACGACTCCGGGAGCGGTGACGGTCACCTTGCCCGCTCCGTAGTTGGAGAATCCGGCCCTGACGACGGCGCCGCTGGTCTCGTCCTGATCGGCGGCGGCGACGGAGATCACGTCCGGCAGTCCGGCCGGGGCCTTCAGGCACGACGAGTCGACGGGGCGCGGCTCCGGGGCACCGTCGTCCGGGCTGAGGACGTCCGTGGTCATCGTGGCGAGGTCCTGCGCCTCGTTCCCCACGGCGGCGACGTTGACCACGCCCTGCTCGTGCGCATAGGCGTACGTGCGGCGGAGGGCTTCCAGTGCGGCGGCCTGTGTCTCCTCACCGGCGCACCAGACGTACCAGGGGTCGACGTAGTAGCTGTGGTTCACGACGGGGATGTCGTGTCGGACCGCCCACATCGTCGCGCAGATGCTGGCCTCGGGGTAGATGTGCCCGGTCTGGTTGTCGACCTTGATGGCGGCGACGCGCGCATCCGGGGCGATGCCGCGGATCCCGGAGCCGTTGGCGGCGCCGGCGATGCTCCCCGCCACATGGGTCCCGTGGGCTCCGACGAGCCCCGCGGCCGGCTGCCACGCGGCAGGCCGGGTGTCCGGGACGCCGTTGATCCCGCAGCCGACGGAGAGCGCGGGGTCGATGCGGTCGGCGAGGTCGGGGTGTCCCGCGTCGATGCCGTTGTCCGCGACCCCGACGACCACGCCCGCCCCGCCCGGGGTCGTCGCGCCGACGGCGACGGTGTCCCACGCGGTGCCCTCGGCGGGCATGGTCTCGGGCTCGTCCGTGACCCCGGCTGCCGATACCGCCGGCTCGGGAAGGCGGTCCGGCATGGTCGACGTGCGGGTGGGGCCGACGGACTGCACCCACGGCTGGGCGCGGAGCTGCGCCGCGAACTCTCCTTCGGGCGCCCGGACGACGGTGACCCCGATCTCCGGGTACGAGATCAGGAGCGTCCCTCCCGCGTCGGCGATGGCCGCGCGCAGCGTCTCGTCGCTCGCTGCACCGGGGGCGGTGTTCACGACCCAGTTCAGAGCGGGTGCGTCAGGGGCGACCTCCGCCGCCGCCGGAAGCGCGGATGACGGGATCGCCAGGGCGAGAGCAGCACCGACGGCGAGCGTTACGCCGATGCCGCGGGAGAGGGGACGGATCACAGCAGCCTGCCTTTCGAACGCGGCCGGGGGCCGTCGAGTCGGGATGGTCCGGTGAACAAGAGACGGAGGGGGCGGATCGATTACGCGCGTCCGAGATTCCGGTCGCGGAAGAACCAGGGGCCACGGCGCGCGAGATGCGCGAGACTGGAAGCATGGCGCTCGATCTCCTCCTGTCCCGCATCGTCGAGAGCGGTCTGCTCGAAGACCCCGTCTCCGAGAACGGTCTCGTCTACGGCCGGGCGAGCCTGGACGCCGCCGGCACCGTCGTGAACGTGAACGTCGACCCCGAGCTGGAGGGCGACGAGACCGCGGAGGACCTGGATCCGGACGAGCTCGTCGCTGCCATCGCGAAGGTGCTCTCGATGAGCGAGAAGCGCTGGCGGGCGATCGTCGAGGAGGTCGCGCTCGACATCGAGGACGCGGTGCAGGACGAGCCCGTCGTCGAGCAGATCGACCTGCGGGACGACCTCGAGGCCACGTCGGTCGTCGTGTTCGCGGATGCCGTGCTGCTGGCGTTCGTCGCCCCCAAGCAGTTCCCGGAGTCGCGCATCCTCGTGCAGCTCGACGAGGAGCTGGAGGTCGACGGCATCGAGGTGCGCGAGCCCGACGGCACCGAGGTCATCGACGTCGACACGCTCGACGAGCTGATGGACCTCATCAGTCGCGCCGACCGGGACTGACTCACCCGCACGCGGAAACAGGCGAACGCGCGAGCACAGGCCACCCCCAGAGGAGGGGCCTGCACCCGCGCGTCCGCCTGAGGTCCGGCTAGCGCGCGCTGCCGTAGTAGGTGACGTTGGGGAAGGCGAAGCCGTCGCCGTTCCCGTTCCAGACACCGGTGAAGGTGATCACGACCGTCTCACCCGAGGCGAGGGGTCCCTTCCAGTCGATGCTGTCGCCGCTCACGGTGACCGTGCCGCGGTTGGCGGTCACGCTCGACGGGTTCCAGCTGGAATCGTCGAGGATGCCGGCGAGCGTGTACGCGATCTCCGCGTTCGCCGAGTCGACGTTGCCGTTGTTGCCGAACTCCATCCGGTACGTCACGGCCTGACCCGGCGTCGGGTCGGTCGGGTTCGAGTTGAACGTGTACTGGAAGAACTCGCGCTTGACGGTGTCGGTGTCGGTCGCGCAGACGTTCGCCGCGTTCCCGGCGACCGCGCAGGCCTGGTTGGTCAGCGCCCCGGGAGGAGCCGACTGGTTGACCTTGGCGTTCACCTTCAGCGTGACCGACTGCCCGGGTGCCAGCGTGCCGAGGTTGGCGGTCACGGTGCGCCCGGAGGCACTCACCGTCACTCCCGACGGACCGCTACCCGAGACGAAGTCGAGACCGGCCGGGAGCGGGTCGCTGACCACGACGTTCGTGGCTGCGCCGTCTCCGGTGTTCCGCACGACGATGTCGTAGGTGAGGTCCTGACCGAGCTTCACATCACCCTGACCGTCGTTCTTGCTGATGGTCAGCACCGGCGTCGTCTTCTTGGTGATGGTGGTGTCATCCCAGTCACACGCCTGGTTCGTGGAGGTTCCCACGGCGCACGCGTTGTTGCGCAGGTTCCCGATCGGCGTCGCATCGCCGACGGTGGCCTTCACGGTGATCGTCGAGGACGCCCCGGGAGCGAGCGATGGGATCGTCCCCTGGACGCGCTGCCCGGTGACCGAGACCGTCCCGGTCGTGCCGGCGGTGTACGCCGCAGTGATCCCGGTGAGCCCGGCCGGCAGGTCGTCGCTGACGACGACGTTGCTCGCCGCACCGGTGCCGGTGTTGCGCACCACGATGTCGTAGGAGAGCTGGTCGCCGATCACGGCCGTGTCACGGTGGTCGTTCTTGTCCACCGTCAGCGCGGGCGCCGTGGGCTTGTCCACGTCGATGTCGATGCTGTGCAGATCGCTCGGCACCTTCGTCCACGACGGCACGAGGCCCAGGAACGCGCCCTTCGAGCGCATGCTGAGCTGGAACTCGACCTTCGAGACCGTGCCGTTGACCTGGACCGTACCGGTCTTGGCGGTGAAGGACGTCGAGGTGATCGTGTTCGAGGTCACATCGAGGTTCCCGCTCACGGTGCTCAGGCTCACCCCGGAGGTCTTCAGCGTGTACTTCGCCGAGGACTGCACGACGCCGCCGATGGAGTAGACGTCACCGCCGAGGTTGGCGAGGGTGATCTTCGGGTTCGTCACCTGCTGGCCGAAGTCGATCACGACGTTCCCGCGGACGCACTCGATGCCGTTCTTGCAGGGGTACCCCTCGTTGAGGCCGATGACGTTGAGCCCGAGCTCCCCGCCGTCACGGACCGTCGCGAGGTCGACGGCGTTGCCGGAGCCCTTGATCTGCACCTTGTCGGTGGTGGTGATGCGGGCCGTCGCGCCGGCGGCCGACGCGGTACGGGTGTCTCCCGATCCGCTCCAGCCGTTGACGTCGGCCGCCGAGGCGGCGGGGGCACCCGCGAGGGCGCCCGCCGCCAGAGCGGTGAGCACCCCCACGGTCAGCGCACCCCGAAGAAAGGATGTCTTCTTCACAGGTCTCTCGTCCTCCGTCTCTGTCCGGCGCCCGTCACCGGGTCGCCGAGGGACGACGGCGCAGCGCGAACGCGCCCGCGGCTCCGACGGCGATCACACCGGCTCCGGCCAGCCCGACGGCCGGATCGGCCACCGGTACCGGGGGACGCTCGGCGAAGGTGTGGCCGTAGTTGTAGGTGAAGCGGTGGTCGTCGGTGAAGACGCCGCCGGTGTAGAGCACCTTGGCGCTGTTGGTGATCTGCGGACCCCAGTAGTCGGCGTCGACGGTGAACGTCGCCATCGGGGTCACGATGCTGGTGCCGCCGTCGTGCGTGACGTTGAACGTCCAGACGACGTTGCCTCCGACGAGCTGACCCCCGGCGGTCGCCGACACGAAGGTCGTGTGCGCCGGCACGGGCAGGATCACCTTGTAGACGCCGTCGATCTGCTCGTCGTTGACGAGCTGCACGATGGCTCCCTCCTTGATCTCCGACCCCGGGGTCACACCCGTCTGCGCCGTCTGCGTGGCGCGGCCCAGGTAGCCCCGCGTCGAGGCCTGGCCGTCGACGTCTTCCGTGCTGCGGACCGAGGAGACCCCGCCGCTGGACGTGGTGCTCGGGGAGTCCGGCTCGTCGGCGGCCATGGCCCCCTGCGCGCCGAGGAGCGAACCCCCGACGATCAGCAGGCCGACGCCGGCGCTGCACGCGGTCTTGAGGATGCTCTTCATGATGAAGCCTCTTTCTTGATGTGGACACGACGAGCAGAGTGCTTCGCCGCGAATGAGACGGAGGGGGCGACGGTCGATTACGTCCGTGGGCGACGAGTATTCCGGCGCTGAGGGGCACGGACGCCGATGATCAGGAGCATGACGACGAGTCCGACGACGTAGCCGAGCACGCCGACGAGCGACCCTACGAAGACATGGCTCACCTTGTACCCGGGATCGAGACCCCAGGTCTGGGTGGCCCAGCCGATCAGCACGAGCCGCAGCATGTTGACCGCGAAGACGATGCCCCACATCGCCGCGAGCCCGCCGAAGAGCCGGCTCCACCGCACGCGGGTGAAGGCGAGGATCACCGCGGCGACGACGGTGAGGGGGAGGCCGATCAGCAGCGCCGTGCACTCGACCGTGATCTGCAGGGCGATCAGGTCTCCGTTCGGGGTCCAGACGAGGTAGTGCTCGCCGATCGCTGCACGCTGGCCCTCGACGAACGGCGAGAGCAACCACGTCGCGACGACGGCCTCGATGGCGCGGAAGGAGGTGTTGACCGCCAGGAGCGCTCCCCCCGCGGCGAGCATCAGCAGCGCCACGACCACGCGCGCGGCACGGTTCGACGGCGACACCCGATCCAGTCGGCGAGCGCGGAGGGCGGGCAGGGTTTCGGTGACGGTGGTCATCAGGCCTCCACGGCGACGGATCCGTTGACGACGACGTGGGCCTCCGCATTGCGGCGTGTCTTGGCCCAGCCGTTCTTGCCCCGGACGATGCGCAGGAACGCCCGCGCGATGCAGATGTACATGTAGTAGACGTAGAGCCAGACCCCGAGCCCCCACCCCAGCGCCGTCAGCCAGCTCGCCTGGGGTTCGCAGCGGATCTTGTAGACGAATCCCCAGACGGCGAACGGGGCGACGGAGAAGGCGAACAGGAGTCCGAGGACGCCGAGGGTGTCGCCGAGCGCGACCTGGAAGAGCTCCGGCTGCTGCACCCAGTACCCGACCTGGGCCCCGAAGAGGATGAGGAACGAGAGTCCGCCGAGCATCTGGAGGAACGGCAGCACGAGGTAGTACACCGTCTCGATCACCCCGGCGTTGTCGACGTACGGCGACTTCACCACCTCGCGGATGTACTTGACGCACTGGATGTTCCCCTGCGCCCACCGGGTGCGCTGCGTGAGCAGGCGACGGATCGAGGGAAGGGCCTCCTGGTTCACGTGCGTGTCGTAGACGTGGCGGACCTGGTAGCCCGCCAGCACGACGTGCACGCCCAGCTCGTAGTCCTCGAGCAGGGCGCCGTGCCACGGCTCGCCGAACGTGTCGCCGATCGCGTCGAGCACGGACAGCCGGGTGAACTGGCCGTTGCCTCCCAGACCGACCGTCCCCGTCTTGGCCCGGAGCGACTGCATCGCGGCGATCGTGGTGCGGAACTCGAGATCCTGCATCCGCAGCAGGAACCGCGCGAACATGTTGGCGAACCGGCCGCCGTGCGGGTACGGCTTCGGGTCGTCGCGATTCTTCATCCACACCGCGATCTGCGCCGCCCCCACGCTCTCGTCGCCGAAGATGTCGTCGGCCGCGCAGATCTCGAGGGCGTTGGGCTCCATCTCGCCGTCCGCGTCGATGACGACGACGACGATCCGATCATGGTCGGCGTCGGCGGGGAGCCAGGCGAGGAGCTGATGGTAGGCGGCGTTGAGGGCGTCGCCCTTGCCGGTCCGCGCCTCGGGTCGCCGCCGCTGGACGAGATGCACGTGCTCGTCGGCGTCGGCCCAGCGGGTGACGATCGCCGCCGTGGCATCCTCGCTGTCGTCGTCGATCACCCAGACGTGGGCCCCGGGGAAGTCCCGCCGCGCCCGCGACACGGTGGTGTCGATGACCGCCTCCTCGTCCCGACACGGGATGAAGAAGTGCCATTCGAAGTGCGCCGGGTCACCGGGAACGGTCTTCGGATAGCGCAGATAGGGGATGAGGATGAACAGGACGTACGTGACGAACGCGACGCCGAGCAGGACCGTGAACGCGTTGAGCACCGGGAACATCAGGGAGTCCTCCCCCGCACGGGGTCCTCTTCCGGCGCGACGGATCGGCGGATCGGGCGAGGAGCCGGCGACGGTCGCCGCAGCAGGTGGGTGCGCAGGAGCAGTCCCGCCCCCACGGTCACCGCGATCCCCGCCGCCATGACCACGGTGGTCATGGATTCCGGCCCGGTGGCGGCAAGGGCGCCGACTGTGGCGAGCGGGGTGGTCAGGGCGTTGCTGTACATCAGGACTCCTCGGGGCGGGGCGGGGCGACGGTGGTGCGGATGTGCGCCGCGATGCGCGCAGTGGCCTGGCCGTCCCCGAAGGGCGACGGCACGGCGGCGAGTCGGGCGAGGGTCGGCTCCACCGCATCCAGCAGGGTGGCTGCGGCAGCGGCGAGCTCCTGCGGTGAGACCAGCCGCGTGAAGGATCCCAGCGCCTCGGGGCGCTCGGTCGAGTCCCGGACGACGAGGACGGGGCGCCCGATCACGGTCGCCTCCTCCTGGATACCTCCGGAGTCGGAGACCAGCAGGGCGGCATGCGCGGCGAGCGCGAGGAACCGCTCGTAGGGAAGCGGCTCCTCGGCGATCAGCGCGTCCAGGAGATGCGTGGCGTCCAGCGTGGTGAGCATCGCCCTCGTGCGGGGGTGCACCGGGAACACGACGGGCCACCCCGATGCCGCGATGGCGTTGAACGCGCGGAGGGTGGCCAGGAGGTTCTCCGGGGTGTCCACGTTCTCCTGGCGGTGCAGCGTGGCGAGCACGTAGCCGGCGGGGGCGAGCCCGAGCTCGGCGAGCACCTCGGCATCGCCGTCCGCCCCGGCGCGCTGCGCACGCACCGCCTCCACCACCGGGTTGCCGGTGACCAGGATGCGCGCATCGTCGATGCCCTCGGCGAGGAGGTTGGCGCGGTTCGCCTCGGTCGCCGCGAACAGGTCGTCGGCGATGTGGTCGACCATCACCCTGTTGTGCTCCTCGGGCATCCGGCGATCGTTCGCCCGGAGTCCTGCCTCGACGTGCCCGAGGCGGACTCCGGCGGCGTTCGCGGCCAGAGCGGCGGCGAACGTCGCGTTCGTGTCCCCCTGGACGACGACGTACCCCGGCTCGAAGCGCGTGATGGCCTCGGCGATCTGCTCGGCGGCGCGCCCGATCTGGGCGGCCCGCGGGAGACCTCCGACGTGCAGCTGGAGGTCGACCCGCTCGATCCCGCAGGCCCGGAGGAACACCCGGGACATCCCCGGGTCGTAGTGCTGACCGGTATGGACGACGAAGGCGGCGTCTCCCAGTTCCCGGACGAGGGGGGCGAGTTTGATGATCTCGGGACGGGTCCCGAAGACGATCATGACGGAGCCTTTCGGCAGCGGAACGGACGAAGTGGACTGTGAGAAGTGCATTTCTGGGTACCTCGATCAGCCCCCGGAGGGAGGTCCCCCGTGGCTGACGCGATCAGTGGTTATCGGTGGGTCGCGCGACGCGCGGAGACGATGAGGAGCAGAGCCCCACCTGCCAGCAGCGCGATCGCGGGGAGGACGGAGAGCGGCGTGCCGCCGGTCTGGGCGAGCCCTGCGGCCGCAGGGGCACGGACGACGGTCGCCGCGCACGACCACTGCGCGTCGTCCGCGCAGGCGTGCGCCGCCGACAGCGGCGGCAGCGCAGGGAGGCCGGACAGATCGTCCGGGACGGCGATCCCGGCCTGGACCGCTGCCGCCCGCAGACCGGCGATCATCGACTCGTCGTAGGTCACGGTGGCGCGGTTGACGATGGTGCCCTCCGCATCGCGCGGCAGCTGGGCACGCAGGGTCATCGTGGCGGACTCCCCTGGTCCGAGCTCCGGTACCACCCAGCCCACGCGGTCCTGCACGGCGACGCCCCCGGTCGAGGCGGCGATGAGCCGCGCGCCGTCCGGGAGATCGTCGACGACGGGGATCTGGGTCGCGGTACCGGGGCCGACGTTCGACACGGTGATCGTGTAGTCGAGGATGGATCCGGCGACCGCCGCGGATTGCGCGACCGTCTTGTCGATCTCGAGCGAGGCGAGCGCGGCCACCGCGGTCAGGGCGCACGCCTGCTGCGGGTCGTCCGGGCACGGGGTGGTCACCGTCGGCGCCGGGGTTCCGGCAGGCGCATCCGCAGGGTTCTGCACGGTGGCGCGGTTGAGGAGCTGCGCCTCGTCCAGGCCCCCCGGGGTGGTTCCGGTCACGTGCAGCGCGACCTCGCCCCCGGCGGGCACCTCGGGCAGCGTCCAGCGGACGGTGCCGTCGGCGACCACGCCGCCCTGATCGGCCGAGACAGCGGTCAGGGCCGGCGGCAGGAGGTCGGTCACCGGGACGTCGGTCGCCGGACCCGTGCCGACGTTGGCGACGACGAGGGTGTACGTCAGCACCTCGTCATGGCCGGCGACCTGCTTGTCGACCGTCTTCGCGAGCGACAACGCCGGCAGGGCGGCGACCGTCGTGGCGGCGCAGGCGGCACCCGCGTCGTCCGCACACGGCGTCGCCGACGTGGGTGCGGGCGTCTCGGCCGGGGCATCGGCGGGATTCTTCACCACCGCGCGATTGACGAGCGTGCTGCCCGCACCCGCGCGATCGACCGTCCCGAGGACGTGCAGGGTGCTGGTGCCCCCGGCGGGGAGGGCGTCGATCGTCCACGTGACCGTGCCGTCCCCGACGACGCCGCCCTGATCGGCCGTCACATCACGCAGCCCGGTGGGAAGGGTGTCGGTCACGGGCACCTGCCGGGCGTCCGCCTCGCCGGAGTTCCGGACGGTGATGGTGTAGTCGAGGGTGTCGCCGGGCGCAGCGGCCGCCTTGTCCACGACCTTCGCGATCGAGAGACCGGCGAGCTTCGGGTCCGGTGTGGCGGTGGCCGTGATCCCGAGGGCGTAGCCGTCGGTCGCCGTCGTCTGCGTGCCGCCGAGGGCGAAGCGGGCGACGTCGAAGACGATGCGCGTGATCTTGGTGCCCGGGACGGTGAAGCTTCCGCAGCCCCCGGGGCGCGAGGCCGCGGTGCAGGAAATGCGCAGGTCGCCGCGGACGTACCCGTCGCCTCCGTCCACGAAGGTCGCGCCGTCGGAGACGACCGCGCGGGTGGCGCCGCCGTCGGCGGAGGCGAAGCGCATGCCATCCGCGATGGCGATCCCGCCGAGCCCGGTACCTCCGGTACCGGCGCCGAACTCGGCGATGTGGATGGCGGGATCGTCGACGGGGCGGTCGAACGTGATGGTGAGCTGTCCTTCCCCGCACCGCGACGCCGTGCCGCAGTTCGCCTTCGAGTGCACGTCGAGCGTCGCGAGGTCCTTCGCCGAGACACCGGCGGCGTACATCGCGTCCGTGCCGCTCCAGGTGCTCAGCGTCTTGCCCTCGCCCCCGAAGATGCGCGAGCCGCCCGACAGTGTCGCCGTGGCGACCGTGCCGTCCGGCAGCGTGAACCTGCCGGTGTTCGCGTCGACGATGGTCGCCGCTCCCGTCGCGGCGGTGGCGGGGGCCGCGGCGACGACGGCACCGAGGGCGAGCAGCAATCCGAGCACGAAGGCGCCCGATCGTTTCCTCATGGCGATGTGATTCCAATCTCGATCTCTTCATCCGCTGGTATCCGGAGATGGCGGACTCCTACAGGACAGCGATGCGCAGGGGTGATTACGCGCGGTTCCGAAATCAATCCACGATGACCACCTCAGCCGTCGCGGCCCCGGAGACTCCGGCGATGTTGGACTGCGCGAAGCTCAATGTCACCGCGGTCCCCGCCGGGACCGGGTAGGCGTCGACCTCGAAGCTCGCCTGCCACCGTTCGTTCGCCGCGCAGGTGCCCGCCGCGAGCGTGGCGCCGTATGCGGACACCGTCAGGTCGGCGCCCGCCTCGCAGGCCACGGTGACAGACAGGAGCTTGGTGCGTGAGACCTGGCCCGGGACGGAGATGAGGACCGGCGGGCTCGGCACGGTCGCCTCGGGAACCGGGTCCGGCGCCGGCTCCGGATCCGGATCCGCCGGAGGCTCCGCCGGGGCCGGCTGCTCGGATTCCACCGGAGGCTTCGTCGTCTCGACGGGCGTCGCCACCGGGGCAGGGGCCGCCGAGGGCGATGCCGTCGGGGTGGGCACGCTCCACGTCACGACCTGACTGGCCGCGGGGGTCGCGACCACCGCGGTGCCGCCCACGACCGTGGCGACGACGGTCGCCGCCAGAGTCGTCGCGGCGACCGCGGTCACGATGGCGACGGTGGCCTTCGCCGCTGCGATGCCGGCGACCGGAGCAGCGATCGCCGGCGGCAGCGGTGCGGCGCTGGCGGAGAGTCCCGCCGAGGTCAACGACTGCCAGATCTGGGCGCCCGCCCCCACGGCGATGCCGGCGGGGAACAGGACCGACAACATGCGCGAACTGGCATGACGGGCTTCGTCGGCCTTCGCGCGGCAGTCGGCGCACTCGTCGAGGTGGGCGTGCACGCGGGCGGTGTCTCGAGGGGTGAGTCGCTGGCGGGCGTGCGCGCCCAGCTTCCCCATCGTCCACTGGCACTCTCGCGATGCCGGCGGACGGGCGGCGACGTGCGCGGTGATCCAGGCCTGCCGGAGCCCCTCTCTGGCGCGGAAGGCGAGGACCGCGGCGGCGCGCTCGCTGATGTCGAGGCGCTTGCCGATCTCGTGCATCGACAGGTGCTCGACCTCGCCGAACCACAGCACGTCCTGCCAGCGTTCGGGCAGGGCCAGGATGGCCTGGGAGACGAGGGAGGCGTCGAAGTCGGCGTCCGCTGCGGCATCGGTGCTGTTCGGATCCTCCACCGCCTCGATGTACTCGATCGGCACTTCGCGACGAGCACGGCCCCAGCTGATGGCGAGGTTGCGCATGGTGGCGAACAGGTAGGGCTTGAACGCGGCCGTCGGACCCTTCCCTGCCTGGATCGCCTGGTAGATGCGGGTGAACGACTCCGCGACGAGGTCGTCGGCATCGGCCGACCACCAGTAGCTGCGCGCCACAGCCGCAGCCGCGGGCGCAAACCGCTCCCACAGTTCCGCATAGGCCTGCTCGTCCCCCCCGCGAACACGGCCCAGCAGATCGGCATCGCGTTCTCTCTCTTCGTCTCTGCGTTCGTCGCTCATGGTGTTCCCTTCCCCCCAGGGCATCTGTCGGCGAGGTGACGGACCTCGCCCGTGCGTTCTCGCGCCGACGCGGGGTGCGGCCGACAGACGTCGGCAGCACCCCGCACGGCGCGTGCGATCAGTGGTTCCCGCGGCGTGCGCGTCGCGCGGCCGCCAGTGCACCCCCCATCCCCAGCAGCAGCACCCCGGCGACCAGACCCGTGATCGCGATCTCCCCACCGGTCGAGGCCAGCGACGTGCCCGGAGTTCCCGGCGTGGTCGGGGTGCCGGGCGTCGTCGGCGGCGTGGTCGGCGTCGTCGGCGGCGTGGTCGGCGTCGGCGGCGGCGTGGTCGGCGTCGTCGGCGGCACGACGGACACCGGGTTCTGCACGCTCACGGCGACGGTCTCGTCCCCTACGGTGAACCGCTCCGGGCTGATCGTCGGAGTGCCCCAGGCGATGCCGGCCACCGACTGGGGCGCGCGCTCGCGGACCGTGACCTCCGCACCGAACGGCAGCGCCGGGCTCGTCACCGGCGATCCCGCCTCGAGCGTGAGCACCCCGGAGCCCGCCGGGAAGCCCCGGCCCGCCGGATACGCGTACTCCAGCACGTACCGGGTCTCGGCAGGGATCTGCTCGGTCGCGGCCGCCTCACCGGCGAGGGTCTTCAGCGCCGTGAACCGCCCGACCCGCGTGCCGTTCCCCGTCCCCGAGCCCCCGTGGCGGGTGACCTCCGATGTGACCGTCGACGAGGTCTCGGTGCCGACCCGGATCTCGGCGGCGTTGCGGTAGCTGCCGGCCGCGCCGTCGTCGGTCACGCGCGAGAGATAGTGCACGTTGTAGAAGGCCCCCTCGCGGGCGGTGAAGGTCACGGTGGTGCCGTCCGCGGAGACGGTGTAATCGGAGGCCGGGGCCTCGGTGATCGGCCCCGGCACGACCAGGCCGCTGGGAAGCGTCTCCAGGCCGGTCGCCACCCAGAGCGACGGGTAGCGCTCGCCGGCGGCGGATTCGCGCAGGAGTTCCTGATCCGGACCGATGACGTCGGTGACGACGACCTCTTGACCCGCGACCATGCCCTTCGCTCCCGCACCGACGGCGACGTCCCAGGCGATGGTGTCGGAGGAGTTCTGATACTCCCCGCTCTTGAAGTTGGTCCGACCGCGGAAGTCGCAGTCCGTCGAGCACGCGAAGGGGTCCGGTTTCACGTCCACGGCGGCCGTGACGTCGCCGAAGTCGTAGGTGACCGTGGTGGTCTCTGTCACCTCGGTGGTCACCGTCGCCCAGAAGGAGAAGCCACCGGAGAGACCGACGGGGTGCTCCTGCAGGTAGGTGCTGTCGATGTCGCAGACGAGCTGGGTGGCGGTCGTCACGCAGCTCCCCGCCTCCTGGCCATCGTCGTCGAGCAGCGGGAACGCGTCCGGCAGCCCGCGGAGACCCTCCGGAAGATCGACGACGAACCCGGCCGGTGCCACGGGGTCGTCCGGCAGGGACCACGTGCCGGTGAGCTCGGCCTTGGTACCACTCGCGACGGCCTTCTCCGTGAAGGCGAGCGACGACACCGTCGCGCTGGTCGTGTACGGCGGTGCCGCCGTCGCGACGACGGGGGCGAGCAGGGCTCCGACGATTCCTCCGACGATCACGGCGAGGGCGGCGACGCGGCGGGCGACGCGGCTCCTCCGCCCCGAGCGGGGACGGACGGGTGGCGAATGGGTCAGCATGTGTTCCTCCGGTGACAGCCGCGCGCACGCGACGTGGGCACGGTCGAAGATGAGACACGGCGAAGCCCGGCGTACTACGCGGGCTCCGCAGGATTGCGGAACTCGACGACGCTCGCCGCGCGCGTCTCCACGCCGCACGGAGCGGCGCACCCTTGCTCGCGGCGATGCCGCGAGCTCTCCCCCGGCCCGCAAGGTTCCCCTCCCTCGAACAGGCCGCGAACGACGGTACCCCTCCTGCGGCGGATCGCAGGTGTTCGCAGCCGCGCGTATATCGGCGTTCCGGAATGGGTCAACGGAGCGCCCCCGAGACCGGGGATG
Organism: Microbacterium sp. K36; assembly: GCF_004794355.1. NCBI lineage: Bacteria > Bacillati > Actinomycetota > Actinomycetes > Micrococcales > Microbacteriaceae > Microbacterium > Microbacterium sp. K36. The sequence continues at coordinate 42,877 of NZ_SSDN01000079.1, forward strand.
TGCGGCGGGCCGGGGGAGCAGCCCGCCGCACGAGGGACTCGATTTCTCCACATCGTCGGGTTGGGGATTCGACGATGTCCTGGGCCGCGGATCCCGTCCGCGCTCACGTGCCCAGCCTCGCCCCTCGGGAAACAGGACGGGAACGATGCCGGCGCATTACGCCACCCCGTCAGGAAGCAGGTCGCAGGCGACGGATAAGCTCTGAGGCGTGCCGATCGCCCCTTCCGCCTCCCCCGCCACCGCCTCCGACGACCTGGGCCGCCTCGCCGCCGCCCTCCGCGACCCCGCACCGTTGAACTGGATCATCACCGGCGACTCGATCACCCATGGCCTGGTGCACACCCAGGGCGGGCGCAGCTACCCGGAGCACCTCCACGAGCTGATCAGGGGCGAGCTCGAGCGCGTCCGCGACATCGTCCTCAACACCGCGATCAGCGGCAACCGGATCGTCGACATCCTCGACGACTGGGAGCGTCGGGTCGCCGGCTGGCAGCCGGACGTGGTCACCCTCATGGTCGGCACCAACGACGCCTCGGACGGCGGGCCGCGACCGGTCATCTCGCCGGACGACTACGCCGCCTCCCTGCACGACTTCGTGCGCCGGGTGCGCGGGCTCGGCGCCATCCCGGTGCTCCAGACGCCGCCCGCCATCGACGTCCGCAATGCGCCGGAGCGGGCGCGGATCGCCGACTTCGCCGAGGCCGTCCGCCGGGTCGCTTCCGCGGAGGACGTGATCCTCGTCGACCAGCACGCCCACTTCGCGGAGCTGGGCGGCGGCGGCGTGCCGTGGGGCCTCATGAACGACCCGTTCCACCCCAGCGCGGTCGGACACGCCGCCCTCGCTCTGGAGCTCGCCCGCGTGCTCGGCATCGCGCCGGAGGGTCCGCGCGCCCGCACGACCGCCCTCCTGGAAGGCATGGTGGGCACGGCCCGCGTCTCCGGCTGAGACGCCCGGATTCACCCGGCCGGGGTGACCGCTCTGGACGGCGGTCACGACGCGACGCTAGGTTGAGCGCATTCACATCCGACAGTGAGGTGGGGGCATGTCGCACGTCGTCGCAACCGGGGCCGGCAAGGCCATGATGGAACGTCGGAACGATCCGACGCACGAGTACATCCTGAAGCTCACCGGCAAGGAGCGGCCTCGAGTCCTCTTCGTCGGCACCGCCACGGGCGACGACACCGCCTACATCGTGAGCTTCTACTCCACGTACGACTCCGACAGATGCGCGCCGCATCACCTGCCGCTGTTCCACCGCGCGGTCGACGACCTCGCCGGCTTCGTGAAGGGCTTCGACGTCATCCATGTCGGCGGCGGCAACACCGCCAACATGCTCGACGTCTGGAAGCGTCAGGGCCTCGATGAGATCATGCGCGAGATGTGGGAGGACCCCTCGTCGAACGTCGTGTTCACGGGAGGCAGCGCGGGCGGCATCTGCTGGTTCGAGGGCGGCACGACCGACAGCTACGGGCCCACGCTGCAGGTGCTCCCGGAGGGCCTGGGCTTCCTGCACGGCAGCTTCTGCCCGCACTACGACGCGGAGGACCAGCGCCGGCCCCTCTTCCACGCCTCGCTCCTCAGCGGTGAGCTGTCCACCGGCTATGCGGTGGGCAACCTCCAGTCGCTGCACTTCGAGAACGGCGAGTTCGTCACCGCGGTCAGCCCGGTCGAGAACCCGCTGGCGCTGAAGGTCGAGGCGGTCGACGGGGCGATCGTCGAGACCGAGCTGCCGGTGGAGGTCCTCACCGGATCGGCGCCGATCGTGAAGGGGCCGTCGTCGTGAACGACAGCGTCTGGATCCTCGTCGCCGAGCTCATCGTCGTCGTCCTGGCGATCTTCATGGGCACCCGCACGAGCGGGATCGGCCTGGGCGTGTGGGGCCTCGTCGGCGTCGCGGTGCTCGTGTTCGTGTTCGGGGAAGCCCCCGGCAACGCCCCGGTCGACGCCGTGTTCATCGTCATCACGGTCATCACCGCGGCCTCGACCATGCAGGCCGCTGGCGGTATCGACTGGATGGTGTCGGTGGCCGCCAAGGTCATCCGCAAACGCCCGAAGTCCGTCGTGTTCCTCGCGCCGGCGATGTCGTTCCTCTTCACGGTCGGCGCGGGCACCGGCAACATCTTCTATCCGCTCCTGCCGGTGATCTACGACGTCTCGTACCAGCAGAAGATCCGGCCGGAGCGGGCGCTGTCGGTCTCGGCCGTCGCCTCGCAGGTCGGCATCCTGTGCTCTCCGGTCTCCGCGGCCACCGCATCGATGGTCGTGCTGCTCGCACCGCAGGGCGTCGATCTCGGCGGGCTGCTCCTCATCATGTGGCCAGCCTCGATCGCGGGCTTGCTCGTCGCCGCGCTGGTCATGATGCGCCACGGCAAGGACCTCGAGGACGACCCGGAGTACCAGAAGCGCCTGGCGGAGGGACAGATCAAGCCGCCCGTGGTCGACGCTCACGAGAACAAGCTCCCGGCGACCGCCGTGCTCTCGGCCTCGCTGTTCCTCGCCGGCGTCGCGGTGATCGTCTTCTTCGGCCTGTTCGAGAACCTCCGTCCGATCATCGGCACCGATGACGACGGCGATCCGCTGCGCCTGAGCGTCACCGTGATCATCGAGGTCGTCATGGGCATCATCGCCGCGCTGATCTTCGTGTTCTGCAAGGTGAAGGCCGCGGACGTGCCGAAGCAGTCCACCTTCCCCGCCGGCATCGTCGGCGCCATCGCCCTGTTCGGCATCGCCTGGCTCGCCAACACGTTCGTCGCCGCGAACCAGACCCTCATCGTCGACGGGCTGGGCTCGGTCGTCTCCGGCTCGTCCGCCTTCCTCGGAGCCCTGCTGTTCGCGCTGGCGCTCTTCGCGGTCGCCATGCTCACGACCAGCCAATCGAGCGCCACGAACGCGATCGTCCCGATCGGCATCACGATCGGGCTGCCCGCCTCTCTGCTGGTGGGACTGTGGCCGGCGGCGATGGGCATCTACACGCTGCCCGCCAACGGCAGCCAGGTGGCCACGGTCGCGTTCGACCAGACCGGGACGACGAAGATGGGCAAGTTCGTCTTCGACCACTCGTTCCAGCTGCCGAACCTCGTCTACGTCGGCACGGCCATCGTCGTCGGGGTGGCGCTGTCGTTCCTGTTCTGGTGACATGACCGACGTCGTCGACCGTTCGGCGCTGCGGCAGTTCCTGCTGGGGTTGGCGCAGGGCATGAACGCGTCGGCGGAGTCCGTCGACCGCATCCGGGACACGATCGCCGAGGTCGCCACGGCGTCGGGCGGCGACGGCGCCGACTTCGTCGTCCTGCCGACCATCATCATCGTGGAGACGGGGGACGCGGAGGAGCAGCGGGTCGCGTTCCGCTCGGCCACGAATGCCTCGTTCCGCTTCGACCAGATCGCCGCGCTGTACGACCTCATCGCACAGGCGAAGACCGGCGAGGTCGACCCGCTCGACGGCATCCGACGGCTCAACGAGATCGGCGCGATGCGTCCGCGCCTCGGCTGGTTCACACGGACGCTCGGCCATGCCATCCTCACGACCGGCCTGGCCCTCCTGCTCGCACCGACCTGGCAGGGGGCCCTCGTCGCCTTCGTGCTGGGATTCGGGATCGGTCTGCTCAAGCTCGTGCGCTCTCCCACGCTGCAGCTCGTCATGCCCATCGCCGCGGCGTTCGTGTGCGCGGCTGCGGTGTTCCTCCTCGCGGAGGTCATCGAGATCGGCGACCCGATCCGCCTGCTGATCGCCCCGCTGGTCACCTTCCTCCCCGGCGGTGTGCTGACCACGGCGACGGTCGAGCTCGCAGCGGGACAGATGATCTCCGGCGCGTCCCGCCTCATCTACGGGTTCGTGCAGCTCGCGCTCCTCGCCTTCGGCATCCTCGCCGCGGGCGCAGTGGTAGGCGTCTCGAGCGATTCGTACGAGGCCCTCGACGCCTCCTCGTCGTACCTGCCCTGGTGGGTGCCGCTGCTCGGCATCCTCGTGTTCGCACTCGGCAACTACCTGCACTTCTCCTCCCCGCCGTCCACGTTCGGGTGGGTGCTGCTCGCCCTGGTCGTCGCGTACCTCGGCCAGTGGGCGGGAACGGAGTTCATCGACCCGGCGGTCGGCGGGTTCCTCGGTGCGGTCGCCGTGACGCCGGTCGTGTTCTGGATCGCCGGGCTCCGCCACGGAGCCCCCTCGCAGCTCACGTTCCTCCCGGCGTTCTGGCTGCTGGTACCCGGAGCCGCCGGACTCGTGGGGCTCACCGAGGCGGTCGCGACCGACAACGGCCTCGCGGACTTCACCGCGGCCCTCGTCTCCGTCATGTCGATCGCGCTCGGAGTGCTCATCGGCACGGCGCTCTACCGCGTCGTGCACCATGGCGCGGAGGAGTTCGTCCAGTTCGCCGTCGCCCCGCCGCCCGCGGAGGACGAGGAGCCCGCGCCGACGCTGTGGCACCGCCTGTCTGCCCCGCTGCGACGCCTGCGCCGCCCCCGTCGCTAGCGGTAGACCTCGCGACGGTGGCCGGCGTGCACGACGACGACCGTCAGGATCCCGTCCTCGATCCGGTAGAGCACCCGGTAGTCCCCGTAGTGCGAAACGTACAGAGCAGCGCGGACAGGACAGGTGGCAGAAGGGCGTCGGGCCCCGCGCCGCGGAGGCGACGCGGGGCCCGGTCCGGGTCAGAGCGTGGCGAGGATCTCCTTCATCTCCGCGATCTCGGCGGTCTGCGCATCGACGATGTCCTGCGCGAGGGCGACGGCGTCGGCGTTCTCGCCGTCCGCCACCTCCGCCTCGGCCATCGCGACCGCGCCCTCGTGGTGCGCGATCATCTGCTCCAGGAACAGCCGGGACGCCTCCGGGCCTGCGGCGGCCTCCAGCGCGGCGAGGTCGTCGTCGCTCATCATGCCGTCGCCGTGGTCCATCGCGGCCGGGTCACCGGCCTCGGCACCCCAGTCGTCGAGCCAGCCTTGCATCTTCTCGATCTCCGGGCCCTGAGCGGCCTTGATACGTTCCGCGAGGTCGGCGACCCGGGGGTCGACGTCGTCCTTCGCGAGCACGATGTCGGACATATCGACGGCCTGCTCGTGGTGGACGATCATCATGGATGCGAACATCGCGTCTGCCTCGTTCGCTCCGGTCAGCGGGGCGTCCGAGGTGGAGTGATCCATGCCGGAATGGTCGGCCGGCCCGGCAGGTGCGGTCGAGGCGCACCCGGCGAGGGCGAGGGTTCCGGCCAGCACGAGGGCAGCGGCGGCAGTGGTTCGATTCGTCATTTCTCTCTCATCTCTGTCTGTCGGAAGGGCGTCCGCGGACGCGGAGCCCGGGCGCATCGGCGCCGATCAGGTCCGACTGATGCAGAGGACGTGGAGTGAGGGAGGGCGAAGCGGAGCGGCGGCCGCGTCCACGGACGAGCGGAGAGCGCGCAGCAGAGGTCCGGCCAGGGCAATGCGTGAGGGACGGAGCAGCAGGAGCAGCCCGCCGAGCAGCGCGAGGACGCAGGCCGCGCCGCCATCGCCCGCGGGATCCGCGGGCGCGATCGCCGTCTCGGCGCCACCTGCGGCGTGCGCCGACGACACCGACGGGTGCTCGGGGGCCGAGACGCCTGCCATCGCGTGGGCTCCGGCCGTGCCGTGCGTGTCGAGCGCGTGCATGCCGAGGAGCCCGAGCACGACGCCGCCCACGAGGACGACGGCGAGCAACGCCCCCTGGAGCACGCGACGACCGACCATGCGCTCATAGTACCCCGTAGGGGTATGCCGATCAGTATGCCGGCTCAGCGGGCCACGCCGGCGCGACGCAGCAGACGACGCACCGCGAGGATGACACCGGCCACTGCGAGCTCGCCGACCACCCGTCCCGACAGCGTGCCGATGAGCACCGGTGGAACGAGGTGCTCCGGGGAGAAGACGGGGAGGGCGACGACGAAGAGCACGACGCCGGTCACGGCACCGGCGAGCAGGACGCGACCAGGGCGGACCACCGCGCCGCGCCGGAACGGCAGCGCCAGGTCGAGGACCACGCCGCCGAGGACGAGCGGCACGACGCCGAGCAGCCCGATGGGCGACACCGCGACCGTCAGCACCCCGGTCACGAAGGCGGCCAGTGTCGCCATGCCAGGGACCCGGGTGACGACACGGGCCAGGAAGGGCAGTGCGGTGTGCACGGCCGCGACCAGGGCATACGCGGGAGGGGAGGCGGCGGCGAGCACGCTCGTGATCGGCACGACGGCCAGGAAGACGAGGGCCTGGACCGCGCCGAGCGCGGCGCTCACGAGGAGGGCGCTGGTGGGCACGCGGCGGGAGGACACGGGGACTGTCGGACCACTCACCCCTCCGAGCCTAGAACCGCGGGCGGGTTGGATATCGTAGGGGTGGGGATGCGTACCTGGGGAGGGACGATGCCGGCTTTCGGCGCGCAAGGGGACAAGAGGTTGCCGCGGGTGTCCGCGCACGTCATCGGACGTCCGCGGGTGAACGCCGCGCTGGACGAGGGAGCTCCGCTCACACTGCTGCGCGGAGCCGCGGGCTCCGGGAAGACCACCGCCCTCGTGGGCTGGGCCTTCACCTCCCCCGACCGCGTCGTGTGGCTCACGGCCACGCCCGCCCTGGCGACGAGCGCGGCCCTCGCCGCCGCCCTGCTGCGGGTTCTGCACGGCGCGGGCGACGCCGTCGGCGGCCGTCATCCTGCCTCGGAAACGGGGGAAGGGTGGCCAGCCGTCGCCCAGTACCTGTGCGATCACGAGGAGCCTCTCGTCCTCGTGCTCGACGACGCCGCCGCGCTCGACCGGGATGCGGTCTTCGACCTGTGCCGCACGGTCGCCGTCCCCCCGCACGTCCGCCTGGTCGTGGCCACGAACCGCCCCAGCCCCTTCGACAGCGACGGCATCGGCCTCGTGATCGACACCGCGCTGATCTCTCCGGAGGACCTCGCTTTCGACGCGGACGAGATCCGCGGCGCGCTCGACGTCGATGAGGACACCGCCCTCGCCGTGCGGGAGGCGACCGAGGGGTTCGCGGCGGTCATCCGTGCCGTCGCCCTCCGCGGCCGTGTCCCCGACGGCACGACGATCGTCGAGGTCGCGACCGCGGCGGTCGACGACTACCTCCGCAGCCGCATGGAGGAGGGCACGTTCGGTGCCGGCGTCCTCGAGGGCCTGATCCGGATCAGTATCACGGACACGGTCGATCTGCCGTTGGCGCAGGCTCTCAGCAGTGATCCGGACATCGGCGCCGCCCTCGACGAGGCCGAAGCGTTCGGCTTCGGGCGGTGGTCGACGGAATCCGGGCGCCGGACCTTCACGATCGCCGCGCCGGCTCGCGCCCTTCTGCGCCGCGACCTCCTGGAGCGCTTCCCGGCCGAGATCCGCCTGCTCCGACGCCTCGCGATCGAGGGTGCGCTGCGGCGCGACGCCCCCTTCGAGGGGCTCCGCCTGGCGATGGAGGAGGACGACCTCCACCTCGCCGCCCACGTCATCATGTCGGGCTGGAGCCACCTTCTGGATCACGACGGTCGCCGGGTCGTGGCGCTGCTGGGCGACCTGCCCCTCGCTCGGCTCAAGCAGGAGCCGCTGGTGGCGATGCTGCTGGGCATCTGCCTCAACGCCAACCGACTCCGACGGGTGCGCGGCCTGCAGCTGCTGCGGATGGCGATCTCCGCCGCGAACGCCCGGCGGAGCGCCCTCTCGCCGACGGAGCGCCTGTTCATCTGGACCGCGGAGAGCGCGGCGCTGCGGGTGGTCGGGATGCCCGAGCGGGCCGGGCAGGTCGCGGCCCGCGCGCTCGCGCTGTACACGGAGACCTCGGAGTCGCAGTGGCAGCAGTACGCGATCGAGATGCCGCTGCTGTGCACGCACCTGGGGATCTCGCTGTACTACGGCGGTCGCCGGGAGCAGGCCCTCCGCCTCTTCGCTGAGGCCGCCGCCCTCGCCGCGTCCCAGGGCACGGGCAACGCCTTCCACGCCGTGAGCCTGCTCAGCGGGATCCACGCCCTCAACGGCGACCTCCCGGAGGCGCGGCACTACGTCGAGATCATCCGGGACGGCTCGTGGGACCCCGCGCTGCTGGACGGGTACCGCGGCACGTTCTACCGCGTCGCGGAGGCGATGCTCGCGGTCGAGGAGGGCGACCTCGCTGCGGCCAAGCAGCACGTGCGCGCCTTCCTGCCGCACCGGGCGACGAGCGAGCACTGGACGACGATGGCGGCGGTGGAAGCATGGATCGCGCTGCACGACGGCGATGCCGCCGGCGGGCTGGAGCGCCTGGAGTCGTTCGCCCGGATGCGCGGGCGCGAGGCCGGATCGACGTCGGCCCGCCAGACGCTGAGCCGCCCCCGGATCCTGCTGCACCTCGCCCTCGGCGACGTCCGTGCCGCGCGCGGCGTCAAGCAGCGCGACGCCGGGACGGACCGGTTCGGCACCCTTCTGGAACGCGCCAGGATCGCTCTGATCGACGGTCGCGCTCCGGATGCGGTGCGACTGCTCGCCGCGACGCGCCTCGAACCGACGACCTCGCGCGAGCGCGCCGAGGCCGCCGCGGTGCAGAGCGCCGCCCTCCACCGGGTCAGCCCCGCCGCCGCGCAGGCCGTGACCGAGACCTTGCACGCCCAGCTCGCCGATCGAGGCCTGCGCACTCCGCCGGCCCTGCTCGGCGCCGAGGACTTCGCCGCCGTCCGGGCCGACCTCGCCCCGGTGGGCGACCCGCCGCTGCCCACCCGCTCGGCGTTGCCGTCGTTCGCCGCCCGCCCGAGGCTCTCCTCGCGGGAGCAGGTGGTGCTGCACGCGCTCACGACGGGGGCGCCGCTGCCCGAGATCGCCGCGGAGCTGCGGGTCTCGCCGAACACCCTGAAGACGCAGCTCCGCAGCATCTACCGCAAGCTCGACGCGGCCAACCGCACCGAGGCCCTCGAGCAGGCCGCCCGGCACGGCCTCCTCCCGGGATGACGAAGGCCCCGCCCGTCGGAGACGACGGGCGGGGCCTTCTGCGGGAACCGCTAGCTCTGCATGCGGCGTCGGCGCACCAGCAGCAGCACCGCACCGCCGATCAGCAGGGCGATCGCGAGCCCGAGGATCCACGGGGCCAGCTGTCCGCCGGTGAGGGCGAGCGGCGTCAGCACCCGGTTCTCGGTCGTGCTCGTCGGCGGGGTGATCGTCTCCCCGCCAGGAGGCGTGGCCGTGGCGGTCGCCACGTTCCGCAGCGTCGCCCCCGCCGCGTCGGCGTGCACGGTCACCGCGTAGGTGATCACGACACGCTCCCCTTCGGCGAGGCTGCCCGTCCAGTGCAGCGTCGTGCCGTCGATGATCGGCGCGGCCACCGCACGGTCCCCCACCGTGGCGGTCGCCGTGCCGCGGAGGTCGGCATGCCGCAGCACTCCGGCCAGGTCGTCCGTGACGACGACCTCGTCCAGACCCGTCTCGCCGGTGTTGGTGCCGGTGAGCGTGTAGGTCACGACGCTGCCCGTCGCGACGGCGGAGCCGGACGCGGGGTCGGACGACTTGACGAAGGTGAAGCCGGGGGTCCCGACGGGGTTCTCCGTCGTCACCGGCGGCGGGGTCAGCTCGGCGCCGCCGGGAGGCGTGGCCGTGCCCTCGACGGTGTTCGCGATGATCGCACCGCCGGCATCGCCGTGCACGGTCACCGAGTAGGTGATCGTGACGCGCTGGCCGACCGCGAGGTCACCGGCCCAGGTGAGCTCGTCGCCCGCGACGACGGGCTCAGGCGCGGTGCCGTCGCTCAAGGTCGCCGTCGCGTCGCCGTTGTACGCGGCGTGGGCGAGCACGCCCGACAGGTCGTCGACGATGCGGACCGGAGCCAGAGCCGTCTCCCCCGTGTTCACGCCGGTCACCGTGTAGGTGACGACGCTGCCCGGGTCGACCCGGGTGCCGGACGCGGGATCGGCGAACTTGCGCAGCTCGAAGCCGGGCTTGTTCACGGGATTCTCGGTCGTCGCCGGCGGCGTCTCGATCGGCGGCACCCCACCCGGCGGGGTCGCCGAGCCGGAGACCGTGTTCTCGAGGACGGCGCCTCCCGCATCCGCGCGCACGGTCACCGAGTACGTGATCGTGACGCTCTCGCCGACCTGCAGCGCCCCCGTCCACGACAGCCGGTCCGCGGCCACCGTCGGCGCGGTCGTCGCCGTGCCGCCGATCGTCGCCGTCGCGTCGTCGTTGAAGTCCGCGTGCGCCAGGACACCGGAGAGGTCGTCGTCGATGGTGACGGGGTCGAGGGCCGTCTCCCCCGTGTTCACGCCGGTCAACGTGTAGGTGAGGACGCTACCCGGGTCGACCGCCGTGCCCGCAGCCGGGTCGACGCTCTTCGAGACGGAGAATCCGGGCTCGTTGACCGGGTTGGTCGTGACGCCGGGCGGCGGGGTGATCGTCGATCCTCCCGGCGGGGTCGCCGTCGCGGACGCCGCGTTCTCGATCACGGTTCCGACGCCCTCGGCGCTCACGGTCACGGAGTAGGTGACGGTCACGGTCTGGCCGACCGCGAGCACCCCCGTCCACGACAGCTCCGTGCCGTCCAGGGTCGCGGCACCCGTAGCGGCACCCGCGATGCTCGCCACAGCGTCCGCGTTGAACGTCGCGTACGGCAGCACACCCGACAGGTCGTCGGTGATCGTCACCGGGTCGAGCACCGTCTGGCCCGTGTTGACCGCGGTCAGCGTGTAGGTGAGCACGTCACCGGGGTCGACAGCGGTACCGGCGGCGGGGTTGACGGTCTTGGTGAACGCGAAGCCGGGCTCGTTCACGGGGTGCTCCGTGCTCGACGGCGGCGGCGTGATCGGCGTGCCGGGAGTCGTGGGGCTCTCGGGGTCGCTCGGGTCGGCGGGGATCAGCGGGGTCGCCTCTCCGGTCGCCGTGTTCGCGATGGTCTCGCCGCCGGCGGTGGCGTCGACGGTCACCGAGTAGGTGATCACGACGTCCTGGCCGGGGCGCAGCACGCCGTTCCACGAGAGGGCGCCGTCGGCCACGCGGACGTCGCCGCGGGTGGCGGACACGTCGTCGTTGTAGGACGCGTGGGCCAGCGCCGCGCGCAGGTCGTCGCCGATCTCGACCGGGTCGAGGACGGTGTCGCCCGTGTTGCGGCCGGTCACGGTGTAGGTGATCACGCTGCCGGGGTCGACGCGCGTGCCCGTCGCCGGGTCGGCCGTCTTGGTGACGGTGAACCCGGGGGTCGCGACGGGGTGCTCCGTCGTCGCCGGCGGGGTCTCGACCGGGGTTCCCGGCGTGGTCGGGCTCTCCGGGTCGGTCGGGTCGGTCGGGATCAGCGGGGTGCCCTCACCGGACACCGTGTTGCGGAGCAGCACGCCGGTCGCATCCTCGTCCACGGTCACCGTGTAGGTGATGTCGACGCTCTCGCCGGGAGCGAGCGTCCCGGTCCAGGTGAGGGTGGTGCCGGAGAGCGCGACGGATCCGGACGAGGCCTTCGCGTCGCCGCCGTACTCCGCGTTCGCGAGGACGGCCGAGAGGTCGTCGACGATCGTCGCGGGGTCGAGGACCGTGTTGCCGGTGTTGACGCCCGAGACCGTGTAGGTGAGGGTGTCGCCCGCGCGGACGGCGGTGCCGGAGGCCGGGTCGGCCGACTTCGAGACCTCGAAGCCCGTGTCGACGACGGGGTGCTCCGTCTCCGCCGCGGGCGGGACGATCGGGGTCCCCGGGGTCTTCGCTCCGGAGGGGTCGGCGGGGTCGGTCGGGATCTGCGGCGTGGCCGATCCGGTGACGACGTTGTGCAGCAGGGCCTTCTCGACACCCGCATCCACCGTCACCGTGTAGCGGATCGTGACAGATTCTCCGCGCGGGATGGCCCCGGTCCAGGTGAGGGTGGCGTCGGCGACCCGCACGGAGCCGCGGTCGGCCGTGACGTCGTCGTTGTAGCCGGCGGAGCCGAGCACGCCGGACAGGTCGTCGACGATCTCCGCGGGATCGAGGTCGGTGTCGCCCGTGTTGGTCCCGGTGATCGTGTAGGTGATCGTGTCACCGGCGGACACGGCCGTGCCGGAGGCGGGGTCGGCCGACTTCGAGATCGTGAAGCCGGAGCCGATCACGGGGTGCTCGGTGGTGACCGTCGGCGGGACGATCGGCTCACCGGGAACCTGCGGCCCGGTCGGGTCGCCCGGGTTCGGGGTGGTCGGGGTGCCCGATCCGGTCACGCTGTTGCGAAGGATCTCGCCGGAGGTGTCGTCGCCCACGGTCACCGAGTACGTGATCGTCGCGGTCTGTCCGGGCTGGAGCGTTCCGGTCCAGGCGAGGTCGTTCCCGGTCAGGGTCGCACCGCCCGTGGTCACGGTCGTGCCGCCGACCGCGGTCGTGATGTCGTCGTTGAACGCGGCGTTCGCGAGCACGCCGGAGAGGTCGTCGGTGACGGTCACCGGGTCGAGGACGGTCGCGCCGGTGTTCGTGCCGGTGACGGTGTACTCGATGGTCTGTCCCGGCTCCACCACGGTGCCTGCGGCGGGATCGGAGGTCTTCGCGACCTCGAAGCCGGCGACCGGGTGCTCGGTGGTGACGGCCGGAGGGGTCGTCGGGGGCAGGCCCCCGGGTGGGGTGCCGGATGCGGTGACGCGGTTGGCGATGCGCTCGCCCTCCACGCCCTCGTCGACGACGACGGAGTAGGTGATCGTGAGCACCTGCCCGGGCTCGAGGGCGCCGGTCCAGGCCAGGTCGTCGCCCGTGACGGTGGCGGCGCCGGACGACACCGGGTCACCGTCGATCGCCGTCGCCACGTCGCCCTGGTACTCGGCGAACGCGAGCACACCCGACAGGTCGTCGGTCACGGTGACCGGGTCGAGGCGGGTGTTGCCGGTGTTCTCGGCCTGCACCGTGTAGGTCAGTCGCTGGCCGGCCTGCACCGCAGTGCCGTCGGCGGGGTCGGAGGTCTTGCGGAGCGCGAGGTCCGGCGCGAGGCGCACGTTCGTGTACGTGCACGTGACGTCGGTGCCGAGCGGCCCGGCCGGCTGGGTGACCTGTCCGTCGGCGGAGACGGCCACCGGGGTGGTCGAACCGTCCGCGTTCACCTGCCGGCAGACGAGGGAGGCGTCGTACTTCGTGAGGTCGGTCGAGCCCGCCGCCGACTCGGACAGCCGGAAGGTGTCGCCCTGGTTCGTGAAGACGGGGCCGGCGTAGTCCGGCTGCAGACCGGAGCGGTCGCCTCGGGTGACGGCGTCGGTTCGCGCGACCTGGTAGCCGACCGGCGACTGCACGCGGAGCCCGAACTGGTCGGTCCCGGCGTGACGGCCTTCGGGGAGGTCCTTCTTCAGCGTCAGCGTGTTCGGGAACGTGCAGCTCGCCATATCGGTGGGCGAGAAGGTGCCGAGCTGGGTCGTGTTGACCGTCTGCCCGCGCGGCAGGTCGACCTCGATGATGCGGTTGCCACCGCCGGAGACCGAGACGAAGATGTGGCCGAGGTTGCCGAACGCGATGCCGTTGCCCTGCACCCCGGCGCCCATGTCGTGCACCTGCTTGGCGTCGATCGTCGCGGTGCTCGGTTCGAGCGTGGCCGGGAGGTCGGAGGAGTAGATGAAGTTGTCGGCGACGAGCACGAGCTGACCGGAGGCGCTGAAGGCCATGTCGCCGTTGGCGCCGAACGCGCTGCTGCCCGCGGTCGGACGCAGCGTGCCGACCTGCGTGTAGGTCTGCGGCGTGACGTCCTCGTTCCACGCGTAGAGGTTGATGGCGCCGTTCACCGTGCCGCTGGCGAAGTAGTAGACGCCGGTCACGGGGTGCACGGCGCCGCGCAGCACCGAGGAGTTCAGCGTGAACGTCGTCCGCGCGGTCGTGTCGGTGACACGGTCGTGCTTGGCCAGCGTCTTGGTACCGGCGGCATTGGTGACCGTGTAGGCGTACCGCCCGTTCGACGAGAGGCCGAGGGCGTTGTTGGAGTGGTTCGCGCCGAGGTTGATGGAGCCGAGCGTGCCGCCGTCGCCGGGGGCGCCGCCCTGCTCGTTCACGGCGAACTCGCGCACCTCGGTGGCGCTCTGCACGTACACCGCTCCGGGCGTGCAGAGGAACGGCTCCGCTGCGGCGGCCGGTGCGGCGGTCAGCGTCCCGCCGATCACGACCATCGACGACGCGACGAGCGCCGTGCTCACGGCTCCGCCGATCAGCTTCCTCATTCGGCCCCGCCGGCGGCTGCGCCGCTCCAGCGGAAGACCCTCGGACGTGCGGTCCTCGCGGGCAACACGGAATCCCATGACTGCTCTCCCCATTCATCGCGTTCCGGCACGCATCCGCGCACACGGAAGCCCCCGCCCCCTCAGGCGACCGCCGAGCACCCTTCGGGCAGGGTGGACTCGGTCCGGGCCTCCGCCAGCCTGCCCGGCCGCCACGGAACCCCCCGGACACCCCCGGGGAATTCACCCCTCCTTTTCACCCCTTCCCCCCTCCCCCTCTCCCCTCTCCCC
>NZ_SSDN01000080.1:0-52921 GCF_004794355.1 Microbacterium sp. K36
CCCTGGCGTCGCGGTCGAGATTGTTCGTCGGCTCGTCGAGGAGGGTGATGGGAGCCCGCCGCAGCCCGCTCCGCGCACCCAGGGTGAGCCCCCGGCCTTCCCTCCGCCGCCGCCCGCACCCTCGCACCCGGCGCCGTGATCGACGCTCTCGAGCTCAGCGCGCTGGCGACCGAGATCGCCGAGGAGGCGGGTGCGCTCGCCCGTGCCCGACGCCGGGAGGGCGTCCGGCTCGCGGCGACCAAGTCGACGCTCGCCGACATCGTGACCGAGGCCGACCGCGAGGTCGAGGCGCTCATCCGCGAGCGCCTGCGCGCGGCCCGGCCGGCGGACGGTTTCCTCGGGGAGGAGTCGGGAGCGGCGAGCGGCGATAGCGGCATCACCTGGGTCGTCGACCCCATCGACGGCACGGTGAACTACGCCTACGGCATCCCGACGTACAACGTCAGCATCGCGGCCGTCAGCGGTCCTCCCGAGCCCGACGCATGGGAGGCGCTGGCCGCCGCCGTGCACACGCCCGTCATGGGGGAGACCTTCACGGCCGCGCGCGGCCACGGCGCCTGGTCGGATGGCGTCCGGCTCGCGGTGACCGAGGTGACCGACGCCGGTGCGCTCCTGGCGACCGGATTCGGCTACGATCCGGCGACCCACGACGGTGACATCGCCACGATCCGGCGGGTGATGCCGATCGCGCGCGACCTCCGCCGCATGGGATCGGCGGCTCTGGACCTGGCCTATGTGGCGGCGGGGCGCTTGGACGGATACTTCGAACGCGGGCTCAAGCCCTGGGACCACGCGGCGGGCGCCCTGCTCGTCCAGGAGGCGGGCGGGCGGGTGAGCCGGATCGACCGGGAATCGCCGCGTCCGTTCCTGATCGCGGGTGGCGTGACCCTGCACGACCGACTCCGGGGTATCCTCGATGAGGAAAAACCCTGACCGATCCATGGCTTTCACAGGAGGATCGGGGTAGTGTTTACCCGATCGTTACTTTCACCACCCGAAGGTGAGAGTTGTCATTGCGCCCCCGAGCATCACGAACGACCGAGAGATTAGCTTTGCCCTTCGAGAACCCCCAGGCTGCCGCTGCGCCCACGCGCCGGTCCAGCCGCCCTCGCACTGCGGCCTCCGAGGCCTCGGCGAGCGGGTCGACGGCACCCCTCGCTGACGCGGAGACCGTGATCGCCCTCGCTGCTGTCATCCCCCTGTCCCGTCGCGCCGCGCGTCAGCGCCAGGCCGATGTCCCTCCGGTGCCGACCGCACCCGAGGAGCCCTTCATCGCTGCGGCTCCCGCGCCGGCCATCGCCGATGTCCCCGCGGTACCCGTCGTCGCCGAGATCGTCGAGAAGTCCGAGGACACGGTCCCGGTCGAGGACATCGCGCCGGCGTCCGAGCCCTTCGTCGCCGAAGCTGACGCCGAGGGCGACGCGTTCGAGCGGGCATCCCGCGCCTTCCGCACCACCGGCTCCATCCCGACCGCGTCGACGTCCCGGCGTTCGGCCTTCGCCGCGAACACCGCATCGCAGACCGCGCCGAAGATCGACACCGCCGGCCTCGCGGCCGTCGGCCCTCGCCGCACGCGCAGCATCCGCAAGACCCTCGCCGCGGGCGCCACTGTCGGCGCGATGGGACTCGCCGGGCTCCTGGCCGTGTCCATGACGCTTCCCGCGGAGGCTGTCGCAGCCGCCCAGGGTGGCTCCCTCGCTTCGACCTCCCTCGTCAGTGCAGCCGCCGCCGACGCGGCAAGCTCGGCGGAGGATGAGATCCAGGCTTTCGTCGCGCCGTCCGGTGTGCAGAACGAGCCGCTCTCGCGCGCCGACAACTTCAGCACCGTGTCGCTCGTCGAGGTCGCCGCCGAGCAGGGCATCAACTACTCGGGCGAGATCTTCACCAACGACCCGGATGCCGCAATCCAGTGGCCGTTCCTCGTCGGTGTGGGCATGAGCTACGGCTACGGCATGCGCAGCGGCCGCCTCCACGAGGGCATCGACTTCGTGCCGGGCAACGGTGCACCCATCCAGGCCATCGCGGACGGCACTGTCCGCATCGCGACCGAGCAGGGTGCCGCTTACGGTGTCACGGTCTACATCGACCACGTGATCGACGGCTCCGTCATCACGAGCCACTACTCGCACATGCAGTACGGCTCGCTGCAGGTCAAGGCAGGCGACACCGTCAAGGTTGGGGACATCGTGGGCAAGACCGGCAACACCGGCCGCTCCTACGGTGCGCACCTGCACTTCGAGCTCATCGTGAACGGGACGACCATCGACCCGATGCCGTGGCTCAAGAAGAACGCCGGACGCACGTCGCTCACCTCGGAGGAGTGACCGTCTCGATTTCATGAGGACGCCACAGTGATGGTATTCTCGTGTGGTTGCCCCGCGAGGGGCAGCACGCCCCGATAGCTCAGTGGCAGAGCACTTCCATGGTAAGGAAGGGGTCGTCAGTTCAATCCTGACTCGGGGCTCGGAGTTCGCATCTGCGATGCGGATGCCGTGCGGCAGGGTAGCTCAGTTGGTGAGAGCGCACGACTCATAATCGTGAGGTCGCGGGTTCAAGCCCCGCTCCTGCTACAGAATGAAACCCCCGGAACCTTCCGGGGGTTTTGTCGTCTCCGACCTCAGTGCCGGGATACCGTCCTCGCCCCGCGCGGAGCGTCCTAGAGTGTGTGACGCGTCGGCCTCCCGGCCGGCCACCGAGATGGCGGGCATCGAGGGACGAGGTCTGTCGTGTCTGCGCCCGATCGCCGTGCAAGCATCGTGTTCCGGGACGCCCGGCGTGCCCTGGAGGAAGCCGTCGCGGACGGGCGCGGTCATTCCCTCGGGCTCGAAACACTCGCACCGCACGAGTCCTGGGACGTGCTGGTCGCCGAAGGCTACGGGCGCGCGTTGCTGACCGGCGCCCTCGCCGGAGCACTCGCCGGGCTGCTGCGGCACGGTGTGACCGTCGCCGACGTGCTGAGCTGTCCTGCTGTCCCTCTCGGGGTCGAACTCGGGCCGACATCCCTTCGACTCGTCAGGGGATGGCTCGCGGACGGCGTGGCCGAGATGGACGATGCCGCCGTATCCCGGACGATGGTGGCCGGCGTGGCCGACGATCTCATCGGTGCCTCCGACGCGGCCCTGGCCGTCGGCGATGCCCACCGGGTGGCCGTGCTGGTCTTCGGGATTGCGGCCGTCGGCACCCACGCGGTCTGGCGCGCGGTGTGATCCGGGCGGTCAGCGCTGCCGAGCGAAGGTGTCGGGGGCGGAGGCTCCGACCCGCCCGCGGATGAAGATCATCAGCACGAGACCCACGACGACCACGACGATGTTCCCCAGAGCTGCGAACGCCGTCAGCCCGCCCTCGGCGGGGTGCAGCGTCTGCAGGAAGATGCTCGGGTCGGTGCTGGCGTGCAGCAGGATCGGGGCGACGATGGTCCGGGTGACGCGGAGCGCGAGGTACATGCAGATGCCGAACGCGAAGGTGTAGACGAGCTGGAAGAGGGTCGGCAACAGATCCTGACCGGTCAGCAGGTTCCCCGAATGCAGCCCGGCGAAGACGGCGGACGAGACCACGGCGACGACGAGCTCGCGTGCCCCCGCGTCCCGCATCATCTTCACGACGAGGCCGCGCGTGAGGACCTCCTCCGCGAAGCCGATGGCGAGGCCGGCGAGCAACCACGTCGCCACCACGTCCACCCCGACGCTGCCGTAGTCGATCGTGAGGAAGCGGAGAACGTTGAACAGCAGGACGGCGACGATGGCGATCCACATCCATCCCGCTCCCCGGATGGGCTGGCGCCCGAAGATCGGTCGCCACCACCCGACCGAGGCGATGAACGCGACCAGCAGGAGGCCACCGACGAGGATCGGCAGGACGTCGTAGACGAGGACGCCCGCTGCGCTGGCCGGGTCGTCGACCTGATCGGCCAGCGGGAGGAAGGCGAGCGAGAACAGCTGATAGAGCCCGTAGTACACCGCGGCGAGCAGGAGGGCGCGCCACCAGCCTCCGCGATCCCAGAAGTGCTGCCAGGCGGAACGGTGTGGTGCGGCGTCGGTCACGGGTGCTCCTCGGAGGGGGAAGGGGCGGACGGCTCCAGTCTGGTGGCCGGGTGCCGGACTCGGCGAAAGTGCCCGACGACACGCCGTGTCAACCCCCTCGGTCCCGGCAGTCCGCCCGCCCAGACTGGCCGTCCGGATCCCCAACGTCAGGAGGCGCCATGTCCGACACGTCGAACAGCCAGGACAACCAGGAGGAGATCGAGGCCATCGGCGTCGACCCCGACTTCGTCACCACCGACCACGACCCCGAGCCCGACGAGCTTCCGGCGACGGGCGGCGGGGAGGACGACGACGTCGACGTCGCCGACCTCCCCTAGCGCGGGCTACCTGCCCCTGGGCGCCGAGCCGGCCTCTCCCGGCTCGGCGTCCGCGCGTTCGGCGTCGACCCGCCCTCCGGCGCGTTGCTCGGCCTCCAGACGTTCGGCCTCCTCGCCGCTGATCGCCTCACCGCGGGCCACGAGCCCGGCCTGATCCGACAGCGGGATCTGCTTGAGGAAGAGCGACAGGATCAGGGCGAGTGCGATGAAGGGCACGAGGTACCAGAACACGGGGGCGAGCGCGTCCGCGTATGCCGTGACGATGCCGTCGCGCACCTCGTCCGGGAGGCTGTTCAGCGTGGCGGGGTCGATTGTGGACGCGGCCTCGGACGCGGCCTCTGGAGACGCCCCGGCGCCGGCGAACACACCGAGGAGGTTCTCCGTCAGCCGCGTGGTGAAGATCGTGCCGAACACCGCGGTCCCCAGCGAGGCGCCGACCTCGCGGAAGTAGTTGTTCGTGCTCGTGGCGGTGCCGATCTCGCCTGCCGGGACGGCGTTCTGCACGACGAGCACGACGACCTGCATGATGAGGCCGAGCCCGGCGCCGAAGACGAACAGGAACGCGCAGATCAGCCAGATCGGCGTCTCCGCCGACAGGGTGGTCATGGCGACCATCGCGATGCCGGTGATGATGGTGCCGAGGATCGGGTAGATCTTGTACTTCCCGGTCTTCGAGATCGCGATGCCGGAGAAGATCGAGGTCCCCATGAGGCCCACCATCATCGGGATCATCAGCAGCCCCGACGCGGCGGCGGACGTTCCGGACGACATCTGCAGGAACGTCGGGACGAAGCCGATCGCCGCGAACATGCCGATGCCGAGGACGAGGCCGATGGCGGTGGCGTTCACGAAGATCGGATTGCGGAAGAGGCTGAGCGGGATGATCGGGTCCTGCACCCGGGACTCGGTGATGACGAACGCCGTCGCCGACACCACGAGCCCGGCGCCCCAGGCCCAGGTCGCGAGGGAGTCCCAGCCGAACGCGGCGTCGCCGCCGAAGTCGGTGAAGAAGATGAGGCAGGTCGTGGCCGCCGACAGGAAGAGCACGCCGAGGATGTCGATCGGCTTCTCCGCCTTCTTGCTGGGGAGCTTCAGCGCCACGAGGGCGATGAGGAACGCGGCGATGCCGACTGGGATGTTGATGTAGAACGCCCACTGCCAGGTCATGTGGTCGACGAAGAAGCCGCCGAGGAGCGGTCCGGCGACGGCGGAGAGGCCGAACACCGCACCGAGCGGACCCATGTACTTGCCGCGCTCGTTGGCGGGCACGATGTCGGCGATGATCGCCTGCGACAGGATCATGAGGCCACCGCCGCCGAGGCCCTGGAGGGCACGGAAGACGACGAACATCCAGAAGTCCGTCGCGAACGCGCAGCCGACCGAGGCGAGCGTGAATAGGGCGATCGCGACGAGGAACAGCGACCGTCTGCCCAGCACGTCGCCGAACTTGCCGTAGATGGGCATGACGATGGTGGTGGCGAGCAGGTAGGCCGTGGTGATCCAGACCTGATGGTCGACGCCGCCGAGCTGGCCGACGATGGTGGGCATCGCCGTCGACACGATGGTCTGGTCGAGGCTCGCGAGCAGCATGCCCGCGATCAGGGCGCTGAAGATGATCCAGATGCGGCGCTTCGTGAGGAGGAAGGGCGCATCCGCGGTGGCGGTGGCGGACATCAGTGGGCTTTCTGTGAAGGGGAGTAGAGGTCGCGCGCGAGGCGCAGCCGGCGGGTGATGAGGTCTGCGAACGCCTCGGTGGAGTGATGGTGCAGCAGCTGCTCCATGCACAACCGCACGAGCGCGCCGACGGAGTGGACGAGCACCTCGGCGCGCAGCTCCGCGTCCGGCACCGCGCCGATGCGGCGGGCGACGAGGGTGATGTCGCGCCGCTCGTGCTTCTCCTGCTGCTCGAACGCCGCGCGCAGCAGTCGCGGCTCCTGCTCGATGACGGCGAACAGCTCCGCGGCGTGCTCGATGGGGTCGAAGAGGGCGAAGCGCTCGACAGTGAGCTGCACGAAGTCGTCCAGGAGATCGCCCTCGCGGTCGAGGAAGGCCGCTTCGAGCTCCTCCTGGCGGGAGTCGATGACGGCGAAGCCGAAGACCGCGTTCTCCTTGCTCTCGAAGTAGTTGAAGAACGTGCGCCGCGAGACCCCGGCGTCGGCGCACAGCTCCTCGACCGTGAAGCCCGCGAAGCCCCGCTCGGTGGTCAAGCGGCGCGCGGCGTCGGTGAGCGCGCGCGTGGTCCGACGCTTGCGCTGCTCCCGGGTGGATTCTGCACTGTTCTCCATAGAGTGCAACTTTGCACTCTGAACCTTGGAGTGCACTGAGAGTTGCCGCCGAGAGGCGAGCCGAAATTCGTTCGGAGAATTTTGTGACATTCTGTGCTCCCCGATCGTCTTAGTGGTGTCGTGAGAACACGGCCCGCGCGGGAACCGCGTGGTCACACGGATGAAGGAGCTCGAGATGGCGAACGTGACTGGGGGCACCCAGCCCAAGGCTCAGGTCGTTCCGGCGTCGCAGGGGGCGGCGGGGAAGACCACGATCGAGGATGCGGTGGTCGCGAAGATCGCCGGCATCGCGGCACGAGAGGTGGACGGGGTCTACGCGCTCGGCGGCGGCGCCGCACGCATGATGGGCGCCATCCGCGACGCCCTCAACACGACCGACCTCGCGCAGGGGATCAGCGTCGAGGTGGGCGAGACGCAGGTGGCCGTCGACGTGACGATCGTGGCGGAGTACCCCGTGTCCCTGCAGAAGGTGGCCGACCAGGTGCGGGCCGCGATCCACCGGGCCATGGTGGAGCTGGTGGGCATGGAGGTCGCCGAGGTGAACGTGACCGTCAACGACGTGCACATCCCCTCCGAGGACGACGACGAGGCTCCGGAGGCGCGAGTCCAGTGAACGCCTCGGTGATCGGCGGAGCTGCGGCGACGGTGCTCGCGCTGACCTGGATCGTCTGGGGGTTCTGGGCGTTCCTGCTCGTCACCCTCGCGATGCTCGTCGGCGCCGTCGTCGGCCGCATCGTCGACGGTCGCCTGGACGTGCGGGCGCTCGCCGACGTGGTGCGCGGGCGGCGATCGTCCTCATGAGCGTCGCAGTGACGGACGGGCCGACGGCCGTGGCGGGGGCCACGGTCGTCGAGGCCCGGGCGCTGCACCGCCTCGCGGTCGGGATCGTCCGGGACGCCATGCGGGTCGGCGCCGAAGACGTGAGCGTGCTGCTCGCGGACCGCCGCGGCGACCTGCGGGTGTCGGTGGAGGTTCCGGTCGTGCTGACCCGTCAGGGCACCGACCCCGTGAACGCACGGGCGGACGCCGTCCGCGACGCCGTGGTGCAGGGGATGCGCGACCTGGCAGCGCGTCACGTGGGAGCAGTGGATGTGCGCTTCGCCGGCGTCCGACGCGAGACGGAGAGGAGAGTGGCATGACGACGAACACCGCGACACCCCGGCGGCTTCTCCGCCGAGAGGCGAGGGCGACGCGCCGGGGCCCGGCGATCGCGCTGGCCGTGGTGATGACCCTGGTGCTCGTCCTGTTGCTGGTCGGGGTGGTCGCGTGGATCCTCGACGACGGGTTCCGCAGGCAGGCCGCCGCCTGGTTCGCGCCCGTCGCGGCGGTCGTGCAGACGCCGCCGGCCCTGATCGCGTTCGGGGTCGTGCTTCTCCTCCTGGCGTTGCTCCTCGTCGCTCTCGTTGTGCTTCCGGGCCGGCGTGCGCGCCGCACACGTCTGGACACACGGGCAGCGCTCGTGATCGACGACGGCGTTCTCGCCGACGCCATCGCGGACGGCGTCGCGCGCCGGATCGGGGTGCCGCGCGGGCAGGTGAGCGTGACCGTGGCCCGACGCGCGGCGCTGATCCGGGTCACTCCGACGAGTGGGGTGCCGGTGGATGCGGCTGCCGCCGAGGAGGCAGCGGCCCAGGTGCTGGACGAGGTCGGCTTCCGGCTCTCGCCGCGGGTGCAGGTGGCACGGGAAGGAGTGATCGCATGACGTCGTCAGGGACGGCGGCGAACCGCGCGGTCCTCCTCGGGGGAGCGGCATTGCTTCTGAGCGGGGGTATCGTCCTCCTGGCCGCGGGGCTGCGGGGCACGGGCATGCTCCCGTCGCGGGTCGAGGATGCGCTCGCGCAGGCCGAGGGCCTCGTGGCGTGGTCGGGGGCATGGGGCCTCGACATTCCCGGCGTGGGCTTCGTGCCGCTGTGGGCGATCGTGGGGATCGCCGCTTCCGCCCTGCTGGTGGTCCTGCTCGTGGCCTTCCTGCTCACCCGCCGGCCGCGACGGGAACGCACTGTCCTCCGCCTCGTCGGCGGAGGAGGAACGACCACCGTCGACCGGAGTGTGGCGGAGGAGCTGCTCGCGGCGCCGCTCGCCGACCGACCGGATGTGCTCGCGGCCCGGGTGACGAGCCGGAAGGTCGGTCGCGAGACCGCCCTCGGTCTCGTGGTGACGCCGCGCCCCGGCGCGGCCCTGGGGCAGGTGCTCGCCGCCGCCGACGCCGTCGTGCAGGAGTGGGACGCCGTCACGGGGACGCGGATGCCGCTCGTCGTGCACATCGCCGACCGCGGGTGGCGAGAGCTCTTCCGGTCGCGGCAGCGGATGCGCCGCTCGCTCGCGGCCACGCAGACGACGGCACCGCACGAGCGGAATGCCGCACGGACGTCGACCCCGACCGTCGGGGTCGTGTGAGGAAAGGAGGCGCCATGAGCGCGGAGGACAAGATCAAGGCCGCAGCCGAGAAGGTGGCCGGCAAGGCCAAGGAGGTCGTCGGCGAGGTCACCAACAACGACAAGCTCGTCGCCGAGGGCAAAGCCGAGCAGGCGAAGGGCGACGTCAGGAACGCGGCCGAGGATGTCAAGGACACGTTCACCAAGTGACGGAAGGGGAGGAGACGCCCGGAGGGGCGTCTCCTCCGCCTGCGCGCGTCGGGTCGCCTCGATCCGATCCGGCGCGGGCTCCGAACGCCTGGGGAACCGTGAACGAGGGGTGGGGGAATGGCAGCCGATCGCTGGGGCGAGGCGCTGGAGCAGGCCGGGGACCGCATCGTCGCCGGTCGTGCGATGGACGGCGACGTCGCCGCGTTCGCGGTGCTCGTGCGCAGGTACACGCCGATGATGAGGGCGTACACGCAGCGGATGCTCAACGCGTCGGCGGAGGTCGACGACATCGTGCAGGACGCGTTCGTGACCGCATGGCAGCGGTTCGACGAGTTGGAGGACCCGGCGAAGGTCAAGAGCTGGCTCATGCGGATCGTGAGTCGCAAGGCGGTGGATCGCCTGCGCCGGACGCGGCCCGCCCTCGACGTGGACGACCTCGACCGTCCGGCACCGCCGCAGACCGCGCCCGACGCGATCGTCGAGGCGAGAGCGGGCGTGGCGGCCCTCGGTGCGGCCCTGCGCGAGCTCCCGGAGGCCCAGCGCGAGTGTTGGGTGCTGCGGGAGCTGGGCGGCTACAGCTACGAGGAGATCGCCGACGAACTCGGCATCCCCGTCAGCACGGTGCGCGGACTGCTGTCCCGTGCGCGACGATCCCTGATCACACGGATGGAGGCGTGGCGATGACCGACCACCACGAGCACGATCCGCTGCGCCGCCTCGGCCTGGAGCCCGCCGATCTCGACGGGCACACCATCGAGGAGCTCGGCGACTACCTGGACGCCGGACGAACTCCGAGGAACCCTGCGATCGAGGAGTCTCCGGGGTGCCAGCTCGCCCTCGATGCCCTGGAGAGACTGCGGGGTCTCGGCACCGCGCTGATGGACGAGGACGCTGCGTCCGCACCGCCCGCGGACGAGAGCTGGGTGGACCGGATCCTCAGCGGCATCGCCATGGACGCCCAGGCGGGACGTCGCATCCCCTTCGCCTCCGATGAGCCCGACGTGGACCTGGCCATCACCGAGGGCGCTGTCCGCGGACTGGTCCGGGCCGCGGAAGAGGCCGTGCCCGGCGTGCTGGTCGGCCGGTGCCGGCTGGACGGCGACGTCACCGAGCCCGGAGCGCCCGTGCGCGTGGCGATCGACGTGAGCGTGCGCCTCGGCGACCCGCTCCGCCGCGTCGCCGACCGCCTGCGCGCGGAGGTGGAGGACCGGCTGCGTCGTCATACCGACCTGCAGATCGCGGCGATCGATGTCGCGATCACCGACGTCAGGGAGGGAGCATGATGACCGGCACCGAGCTGTCGAAGGAGGAGCGCGCGCGTCTCGCGCTCCGGATCGAGGCGGCGCTGCGCGCCTGCTCCGGGGTGCGCGGCGTGTACCGATCGGGCTCCCTCGTCTCCAACCTCCTGCGTGCGGGCGCGTCGGCATGGGGAAACGAGCGCGGAGCCGAGCCGATCGTGTCCGTCGCCGCCGGAGCGGACGGCGTGGCGGTGGAGGCGGCGATCGGCGTCGACGGGCGGGCGCGCAGCGTCGCGACGCTGCGGCATGCCCGTGACGCCGTGGACGCGGTGCTGCGTGCGGAGGGCTTGCGCCGCGGGAGCATCACGCTCACCGTCGCCTACGTGCAGAGCGCCGTGGAGCCGGCGCCGGGGGAGCGCCGCCGTCCGTGACGGCGGCGCTCCTCGGGTCACACCAGGGCGCGGAGGCCCTCGACGAGCGGGGTCGTCGGGCGGCCGATGAGGCGGCGGAGGGTGCCATCGGTGTCCGCGAGGGCGCCGTCGCGGATGCCGGCGTCGAGGGCGACGACGAACTCGGCGGTGCCCTCATCGAGACCGGCGGCGCGGAGCGCGGCGAGCTGCTCGTCGGCGGAGAGAGGGACGAACACGACCTCGCGGCCCGTCACCTCGGTCATCGCGGCGGCGAGGTCGGCGTAGGTCCATGCGACATCCCCGCCGAGCTCGTAGACCGCACCGAGGTGTCCGTCCTCGGTGGCGACGACGGCGGCGGCCTCGGCGTAGTCCTTCCGGCTGGCGGAGGCGACGCGGCCCTCTCCGGTGCCGGCGCTGAGGGTGCCGGTCTCCGCTGCACGAGCGAGGTCGGCGGCGTAGTTCTCGGTGTACCAGTTGTTGCGGAGGATCACCGCGGGCAGGCCCGCGGCCGCGATGAGCTCCTCCGTGGCCTTGTGCTCGGGGGCCAGGACGAGGGTGCTCGTGGTGGCCTTCGGCGCGCTCGTGTAGACGAACTTCGACACGCCGGCCTCCGTCGCGGCCTCGATCACCGCCTGATGCTGCGCGACGCGCTGGCCCACCTCCGAGCCGGAGACGAGAACGACGGTGTCCACGCCGTGGAGCGCCGCCGCGACCGATGCCGGGTCGGTGTAGTCGAGACGGACGATGGGCACGCCGAGGTCGGCGCCCTTGGCGATGTCGCGCGCACCGGCGCGGATCGCCTGCGGGTCGACGCCGCGCTCGAACAGGGCGGCGACGATGAGGCGGCCGAGGTGACCGGTCGAACCGGTGACGAGGATGGTCATGGGAGTCCTTTCGTAGCTGACTCCCGGGACAACCCTCGCGCCCGTGCCGCGCATTCCTTCCGGTGGGTACCCACTTTTTGGTAAGGTACCCACATGACGGTGAGTTTTGCGCAGATCCGGGACTCGCAGCCCGCTCTCTTCGATCAGGGGTGCGGCACGCGCGTCGTCCTGGACCACATCATGAGCAAGTGGGGCGTTCTGGTGCTCTCCTGCCTCTCCGACGGCACGCGGCGCTGGGGCGCGCTGCGTCGGGAGGTCGACGGCATCAGCGAGAAGATGCTCGCGTCGACCCTGCGCACGCTCACCGACGACGGCCTGGTGCACCGCGAATCGCTGCCGACCGTGCCGCCGCACGTCGAGTACAGCCTCACCCCGCTGGGGCGTGACCTGATGGAGCGGATGCTGCCTCTGATGGAGTGGGTGGCGGCGCACGCCGACGGAATGCTCGGGCGCGACTGATCCACGGAATCCTTCGCTTATCCCAACGCGACGCGTGGAATCCGTCGCCGGAACAAAAAGATTGACGGGATACCGCGGCCGGCCGTACTGTTCAGAACATGGCAACGACGCCCATCCACCTCGAACGCCCCGACGGCAAGGGCCTGGCTGCAGGCACCCTCGGCCTGTGGGGTTCCACCGTCATCGGGCTCGCCTCCACGGCCCCCGTCTACTCGCTCGTCGCGACGCTCGGCTTCGTCGTGCTCGCCGTCGGCGCCCAGGCGCCGATCGCCTTCATCATCGCCTTCGTGCCGATGCTGCTGATCGCGTTCGCGTACCGCGAGCTCAACAACGCCGTGCCCGACTGCGGCACCACCTTCACCTGGGGCACGAAGGCCTTCGGCCCCTGGGTCGGATGGATGGGCGGCTGGGGCGTCGCGGTCGCCGGCATGGTCGTGCTCGCGAACCTCGCGCAGATCGCCTCCGTGTACTTCTGGTCGCTGATCGGCCAGGACCTCGAGAACAACGACTGGCGCGTGGTCGCGGTGGCGGTGCTGTTCATCGCGGCGATGACCTGGGTGAGCTGGCGCGGCGTCGAGATCGGCGAGCGCATCCAGAACGTGCTCCTCGCGATCCAGTACCTCGCGCTGGCGATCTTCATCGTCGCCGCTCTCTGGCAGTTCTTCTCGGGCGACGCCCCGGACGCCACGCCGTTCGCGTGGGAGTGGCTGAACCCGTTCGGCTTCACCGACTGGTCGGGCTTCACGGAGGCGATCCTCCTCGCGCTCTTCATCTACTGGGGGTGGGACACCTGCCTCGCCCTCAACGAGGAGACGAAAGACCCGAAGCGCATCCCCGGCCGGGCCGCGGTGCTCACCTGCGTCATCCTCCTGGTGACGTACGTCGCGGTGACGATCGCCGCGATGATGTACGCGGGCCTCGGCGAGGACGGCACGGGCCTCGGCAACGAGGCCAACGCCGACGACTTCTTCCTGGCCATCAAGGACGGCCTGCTCGGACCGTTCGGCTGGGTGCTGGTGGTCGCGGTCATAATCTCGGCGATCTCGTCCACCCAGACCACCATCCTCCCGACGGCCCGCGGCACGCTCGCGATGGGCGTGTACCGGGCGCTCCCGGCGAAGTTCAAGGACGTGCACCCCGTCTACAAGACGCCGTCGTTCTCGACGATCGTCATGGGCGTCGTCGCCTCCCTCTACTACATCGGCATGACCCTGATCAGCGACAACATCCTGCAGGACTCGATCCTCTCGCTCGGCCTCGCGATCGCGTTCTACTACGCCATCACCGGGTTCGCCTGCGTCTGGTACTTCCGCGCCGACCTGCGCCGCTCGACCCGCGACCTGTTCTTCAAGGGCATCTTCCCGCTGCTCGGAGCGCTGCTGCTGACCGGGGCGTTCGTGCAGTCGGCGATCGACATGTGGGACGTTGACTACGGCTACACCGTGCTCTTCGGCATCGGCGGCACGTTCGTGATCGGCATCGGGTCGCTGGCGATCGGTCTGGTCCTGATGTTCCTCTGGTACCTCTTCCCGCGGTCGAAGCGGTTCTTCCGGGGCGAGAGCCTGAACCGGGAGACCGAGGTGATGGTGCCCGAGGACCCGGGCGCGATGATCCGTTCGGTCGACGGCGGCATCTGAGGCGCAGGGTGCGCGCGAGGCTGTCCTAGGCTGGCCTCGTGCGCATCCGGCTCGACATCGCCTACGACGGCACCCATTTCCGGGGGTGGGCGACGCAGCCGACGCTCCGCACGGTGCAGGGCACGCTGGAGGCGGCGCTCGCCCGGATCGTCGGCTCCGCGGTGAGGTTCGTCGTCGCCGGGCGCACGGACGCCGGTGTGCATGCGAGCGGACAGGTCGCGCACGTCGATCTCGACGAGGCGCAGTGGGCGCGGATCCAGGCGCGACACGGTCGCGCCGCCGAGGATCCGGCGGGCAGCATCGCGGCGCGGATGCGCGGGGTGCTCGGCGCCTACCCCGACGTGACGGTCGTGCGCTCCTCCCTCGCCCCCGAGGGCTTCGATGCGCGCTTCTCCGCCGTCTGGCGCCGCTATCGCTACCGGCTCGCCGACGACCTCGCCGGCTACGACCCGCTGCGACGGCTGGACACCACGACGATCCGGGGCCGGCTGGATGCGGAGGCGATGGACGCCGCCGCCCGGACCCTCATCGGTCTGCACGACTTCGCGGCCTACTGCAAGCCGCGCGAGGAGGCCACGACCATCCGGACGCTGCTCGACTACCGGTGGCAGCGGGATGCGGAGGGCGTGCTCGTGGCCGAGGTGAAGGCGGACGCGTTCTGCCACAGCATGGTGCGGGCGCTGGTCGGCGCGTGCGCCGCCGTGGGGGAGGGGCGACTCGATGTGGACGACCTCGTCGTGCTCCGCGATGCGTTGACGCGGACGAGCGAGTTCAAGGTCCTCGCCGCCCGCGGTCTCACGCTCACCGAGGTCGGGTATCCGGCCGACGAGCTGCTGGCGGCCAGGGCCGCGCAGACCAGGGCCCGACGCGACCGCGAGAGCGACTGATCGCCGGGATCGGGAGCCGGGGCACAGATGGGGCGGGTAGCGTGGGGACGATCATGAAGGTCATCTCCTACAACCTGCGCAAGCACCGCGCCGCCGGCGAGCTCGCGGCGCTCGTCGATGAGCATGATCCCGACATCCTCTGCCTCCAGGAGTGCGACGTCCCGGAGCTTCCGGATCGGATCGGCGGTCTCGTGCTGGCGGACGCGACGCAGGGCAACAGGCTCGGCCTCGCCCTCTTCTATCGCGAGAGCACCTACCGCCTGCTCGGCATCCGCACCCTCGGCCTGAAGAAGTCGCTGCACGATCGCATCGCCAAACCCGCGCACGAGCGCGTCCTCGGTGCCCGCCTGCGCGACATCGACGACGGCGGAGAGTTCATCGTGGCGTCCTTCCATGCCGCGCCCCTGACCGCCCTGAACTCCTTGCGCCGGCACCAGATCCGCGCCGCGCTCGCCGAGCTCGCGACGCTGGGCGAGGGGCTGCCGCAGCTCATGGTGGGGGACTACAACTACCCCGTGTTCAAGGAGAACCTGGGGCAGGCGGTCCGCGATCAGGGCTACGCCCTGTCCCTCAGCGACGACCACACGTACACCCGCTACCGGGTCTTCCGTGGGCACTACGACTTCGCGACCTCGTCCGGCTTCGAGATCGAACGCATCACGACGCTCCCGCAGCGTTCCAGCGATCACCGCCCGATCCTCGTGACCGTCCGCCCGAACTGACGCCCATCGGCCCCTGGTCGGTTTGGGAATGCCGTTCCGGTGGCGTATGCTGACTCTTTGGTGCCCTTCCCTGCCTGCGGGGAAGATGCACATCCGAACGTGAGCCCTCCACTGGCGTGTTCCTCCCCGTCGGGAAGAACCACCCCGGAGTGGGATTCACGAACACCTCCGTTCGACAAGAAAGCAGCACTATCGTGACGCGCACTTACACCCCCAAGGCTGGCGAAGTCCAGCGCGACTGGGTCGTCATCGACGCCACCGACGTCGTTCTCGGCCGTCTGGCTTCGCACGCGGCGACGCTCCTGCGTGGCAAGCACAAGCCGACCTTCGCCAACCACATCGACTCGGGTGACTTCGTCATCATCGTGAACGCCGAGAAGGTCGCGCTCACGGGTCAGAAGCTCCAGAAGAAGATGGCGTACCGCCACTCCGGCTACCCGGGCGGCCTCAAGGCCGTCAGCTACGCCGAGCTCCTCGAGAAGAACCCGGTCCGCGCTGTGGAGAAGGCCATCCGCGGCATGCTCCCGAAGAACAGCCTGGGCCGCCAGCAGCTGTCGAAGCTCAAGGTGTACGTCGGTGCCGAGCACCCGCACGCCGCGCAGCAGCCCCAGCCGTACACCCTCGACCAGGTCGCCCAGTAAGCGCCGTACAGACTAAGGACATACTCGTGGCTGACATCCAGGACTCCACCGAAAACCTCCAGAACTTCTCGACGTCGACCCCGGAGACCGACGCGGTCGAGGCGGCTCCCCGCCCCGTGCTGAGCGTCCCCGGCGCCGCTGTCGGCCGTCGCAAGCAGGCCATCGCCCGCGTGCGTCTGGTTCCCGGCTCGGGCACCATCACGGTCAACGGCCGTACGCTCGAGGACTACTTCCCGAACAAGCTGCACCAGCAGCTCATCAACGACCCGTTCACCGCGCTGAACCTCGCCGGTGCCTACGACGTGATCGCCCGCATCTCGGGTGGTGGCGACTCCGGCCAGGCCGGCGCCCTGCGTCTCGGCATCGCGCGTGCCCTCAACGGCATCGACGCGGAGAACAACCGTCCGACCCTGAAGAAGGCCGGCTTCCTCTCGCGCGACGCCCGCGTCAAGGAGCGCAAGAAGGCCGGACTCAAGAAGGCCCGTAAGGCGCCTCAGTACTCGAAGCGTTAAGGTCCACTGCTCCGATGCCGATCTTTGGCACGGACGGCGTGCGAGGACTCGCCAATGGCATCCTCACCGCCGACCTGGCGCTCACCCTGGCCCAGGCGACTGCTGTCGTCCTGGGCCAGGGCCGTACGGCGGAGGCTCGCAAGGCCGAAGGCAAGCGACTCACCGCCGTCGTCGCCCGTGACCCGCGGGTCTCCGGGCACTTCCTGACCGCTGCGGTCGCCGCGGGCCTCGCCTCCTCGGGGGTCGACGTCCTCGAGGCCGGAGTCATCCCCACGCCCGCTCTGGCGTTCCTCGTCGCGGATCGCGATGCGGACTTCGGCGTGATGATCTCCGCGTCGCACAACGCGGCGCCCGACAACGGGATCAAGATCTTCGCCCGTGGCGGACGCAAGCTCCCCGACGTGGTCGAGCAGCGCATCGAAGAGGCCATGCACGGCGAGATGCTGCGCCCGACCGGCGCCGGCGTCGGTCGCATCGACCGCTTCTCCGATGCGGAGGACCGCTACGTCGTCCACCTGCTCGGCTCGCTGCCGCACCGTCTCGAGGGCGTCCACGTCGTGCTCGACTGCGCCCACGGTGCCGCTTCCGGAGTCTCTCCTGAGACGTTCCGCGACGCCGGCGCCGAGGTCACCGTGATCGGTGCCGAGCCCGACGGCTGGAACATCAACGACGGTGTCGGCTCCACGCACCTCGACAACCTCGCCGAAGCCGTCGTCCGGCTCGGCGCCGACGTGGGCATCGCGCACGACGGCGACGCTGATCGCTGTCTCGCGGTCGACGCGCAGGGCAACGTCGTGGACGGCGATCAGATCATGGCGATCCTGGCTCTGTCGATGAAGGAGCGCGGACGCCTCACCGACGACACGCTCGTCGCGACGGTCATGAGCAACCTCGGTCTACACGTCGCGATGCGCGAGCACGGCATCACGGTGCGCCAGACCGCCGTCGGGGACCGTTACGTGCTCGAGGACATGAACGAGGGCGGGTACGCGCTCGGCGGCGAGCAGTCCGGCCACGTCATCATGAGCGAGTATGCGACCACCGGCGACGGCCTGCTCACGGGACTTCACCTGGTGGCCGAGATGGCGCGACAGGGCAAGTCCCTCGCGGAGCTCGCATCGGTCATGACGGTCTACCCGCAGCTGCTGATCAACGTCCGCGACGTCGACAAGGATCGCGTCGCCGAGGACGAGGTCGTGCAGCAGGCGGTGCGTGATGTCGAGGCCGAGCTCGGCGACACCGGGCGCGTGCTGCTGCGCAAGTCCGGTACTGAGCCGCTCGTGCGGGTGATGGTCGAGGCCGCCGACTCCGAGTCGGCCCGGGCCTACGCAGAGCGTCTCGCGGCCGTCGTGCAGGAGCGCCTCGCGCTCTAGGACTGTCGTCTCCGAACCGGTCGGTCGCCTCGGCGGCCGGCCGGTTCGTCGTCTCCGGAGGGCTCGGGTTCAGCGGGCCGCGCAGAGGCGGCTCGTCGCGCCCGAGACCAGCGTCGCGGTGCCGCAGTCGTCGAGGGCGAGACGCGGCGCCTCGGTCATCGACGGTGCATCCTGCAGACCGAGATGCGCACCGGTGAGCACCACCAGGGGCACCGCCCAGCCCCAGCGTTCCGCCGCCACCCATTCGACGTCGTTCTCCTCGACCCAGGCCCGCAGCGGCTCGACATCGGCCCGCTGCTCGGCGAGCGTCAGTCCGCGGGACGAGACGGTGTCCGCGACGTGCAGCGCCGCCCCCGTCGCGACGATCGCTCCGATCAGGGCCGCCGCCACGGTCCCGCCGACCCGCCACGCGCCTCGCTCCGGCAGCCGGGCGACCGCCCACACAGCGACGGCGGCGAGGACCGGGAAGAAGGCGAGGATCCCGGGCGCGGGATGACGGACCCAGAGCGGCAGCCGCGACGCGGTCGCCCACCACGCCACGAAGGCGAGGGCGCCGACGACGGCGGCGAGAGCGTAGGCGATGACCACGCGTTCCTCCTCCGTCGCGGTCCGCCAGCGACGGGCGACCCCGAGTGCCACGAGCGCGAGGGTGAGGACGGCGCCCAGGAGCGCGACGACCGGCGGCAGCGACCAGGACTCGGCCAGGGTGCCGAGCTTGTCCAGCACGGTCGTGGCGGCATCCGTCTGGCCGCCGCTGCGCACGAACCGGACGAACGCGCGCAGATGATCCACGAACCCCGCCGGGCCGAGAGCCAGGAGTGCCCCCAGTTCGAAGAGCGCCGTGGGCACCGCCGAGAAGAGCAGCGGGAGCCAGGAGCTCCGCAGCGTGCCACGGATCCGCGCCCAGCCGTGGCCTTCCGCGAGGACCCACAGCGCGACAGCGAAAGCGGGGAGCGCGAGCGCGGCGATGAGCTTGGCCTGCACCGCGAGTCCGACGAGAAGCCCCGCGAGCCAGGCACGCCGCGGAAGCACGGCGAGAGCCCAGACCAGCAGCGCCGCCGCAGGGATCTCACCCAACAGGTCGGCCGGCCCCTGGAGGGGAGAGACGCCGGCGCTCGCCGTGAACGCCAGCGGGACGCCGACGGCGAGAAGCGCCGCCCAGCGTCCGCCGATGCGCCGCCCGAGAACGGCGAGTCCAGCGAGGAGCAGCCCCCAGAACGCGAGCGGGACGAGCCGGCCGGCGAGCACGGGGTCCATGCCGGTCGCCAGGAGCGCCGCCACGGGGAGGAGGACGACCGGGCCTGTGGAGATACGGGGGTCGAACGGCGTGATGGTCGAGCCGGACAGGGCGCCGTCACTGGCGTACCCGAGCCCGGCGAGGAGGTTGCGGGGCACGGTCAGGTTGAACGCCTCGTCCTCCCAGAAACGGGCCACCGTGAGGCTGTGCCAGGCAAGGACGACGTGGCCGATCACGAGGGCGGCGGCCGCCGCCCAGAAGAGGGCCGTGCGCAGCCGCATCATCGCCGTACGGGCTCCGGACGACGGACGGCGCGGAGCGGAGCGGACGGACGCAGCGAGAGCAACCATGCCTCGGTGAGCGCGGAGCGCACGAAGACGCGCAGGCGCTTCGGCGGCAACGGGAGTCCGCCGCCGCGGCCCCACATGGTGCCGGTGCTGGATGCGCCGCGGCGCGGGATGCTGGCCACCCGGACGTACCGCACGCGGAACCCGCCGCGGGCCTCGGCGAGCGAGAAGTGCACGTGCGGCACCGTCGCGTCCGCGGGCACCGCCTCGACCAGGACACGCAGCGCCTCAGGTCGGTAGGCGCGCAGCGGCGTGTTGACGTCCGGGATGCGGCGACCCGCTGCGACCGCGATGAGGAGGCCGACCGCGCCGGTGAGCGTCTTGCGGTACCAGGGATCGGTGCGTCCGTCTCGCACGCCGTGCACGACGTCGGCCTGCTCGCCGGTGAGCGCGCGCAGCAGCCGCGGGAAGTCGGCCCCGTGGAACTGGCCGTCGCCGTCGACGTGCACGAGCGCGTCCGGGTCAGCGGCGAGACCGGCGCGATAGGCCGCGAGAGCGGTCGGACCGTGGCCGCGGTTGGCCGGCTGCACCACGACGGTGGCATCGTCGACGTCGTCGAACTGGACGGCCGTGGCGTCCGTCGAGCGGTCGTCGGCGATGTGGAACGAGACCTCGTCGGCCAGCGGAGCGACCGCGGACCGGATCTCGTCGATGAAGCCTCGGATGCCCTCCACCTCGTTGTAGGCGGGCATGACGACGGCGAGGTGGCGGAGAGTCACGGAGTCCTTGCGGTGGCGGGGTGCGGAGGTGTCAGCCAGTAGCCTAGTTGAGCCATGAATCCTCCCTCCCGACTGCGTCGCCTCGCCGGCGTGGGCAGCCGCTTCCTCGTGGTCGGGGCGCTGAGCACCCTGATCGAGGTCGGTGTCTTCAACCTTCTCGTCTATGCGTGGGGGTGGGACGTCGTCGCCGCGAAGATCGTCGCTTCGCTCGTCGCCCTCATCAACGCCTACATCGGCAACCGGGAGTGGACCTTCCGCCACCGCGATCGTCGAGGACGGGTCGCGGAAGTCGGTCTGTTCCTCGCGACCAACGCCGTGTGCACCGCGCTCGGCGCGGCGCTCGTGTGGGTCGGTGTCGAAGCGGTCGGCGGCATCCTCGGCCGTACGCCGGGCGCCGTGGCCGTCAACGCCGTGAATCTCGTCAGCATCGTCATCGTCGTGCTGCTGCGCTTCGTGCTCTACCACTCGATCGTCTTCCGGGTCGCGTCGCCGAAGGCCTGAGCGGCCGACGGGGTCGGCGTCAGGCACGGGCGGTCGTGCGCTTCTTCGGGGCGTTCTTCTTGCCCCAGCGGCGTCCGAGCTTCGCGGTGGCCTTCGTGGAGGGGGTGCCGTCGAGCTCGTGGGTCGAGCCGTAAGTGTACGCCCCGTAGCCGTAGCTGTCCGGTCCCTTGGTCGGGAGCATGGTCACCACGACGCCCAGCATCTGCACGCCGGCGTTCTCGAGGGCACGGACCGCGCCGGAGAGCTCCTGCTTCTTGGTCTTCCCCGACGCGGCGGCGAGGATGACACCGCGCGTCTTGGTACCGAGGACCGCCGCGTCGGTCACCAGGAGCAGCGGCGGGGCGTCGATCAGGACGTAGTCGAAGTACTCGCCCAGCGCCTGGAGCACGTCATCCATCGCCGACGAACCGAGCAGCTCGCTGGGGTTCGGCGGAACCTGTCCGCTGGGGAGGACGTAGAGGTCGTTGCGACCCCACTTCTGGAGGGCGTCTGCCACATCCAGCCGGCCGATCAGCACATCGGTGAGACCGGCGCCACCCTCGAGGCCCATGTAGTCGGCGACACGGGGGAGGCGGAGGTCGCCGTCGAGGAGGGCGACGCGCGCGCCGGTCTCCGCGAGGGCGATCGCCAGGTTCGCGGTCGTGGTCGACTTGCCCTCGCCGGGGCCCGCGCTGGACACGACGAAGATGCGCGGTCCGCTGTCGAGGTTCAGGAACTGCAGGTTCGTCCGCAGGCTCCGGAAGGACTCCGCGCGGGGACTCCGCGGATCGGCGTGCACGATCAACGGACGCTTCGGTGCCTCCGGGTCGAAGGCGATGCCGCCGAGCACCGGTCGGTCGGTGAGCGCCTCGATGTCATGCAGGGTGTGGATGCGGTTGTCCAGCACCGTGCGCAGCATGGCGATGCCGACACCCAAGGCGAGGCCGATGACGCCGCCGAGCAGGATGAGCATGCGCGTGTTGGGGCTCACCGGGGAGGTGGGGACCGCGGCCGGCTCGGTCACGGTGATCTGCACGGGGCTGACCGCACCCTCGGCGGCCGGCTGCTCCAGGGTGTTCTGCACCGCGTTCTGGAAGCTGGCGGCCACGGCGTCGGCGATCTCCGCGGCTCTGGCTGCGTTGTCGTCGGTCACGCTGACATCGATGAGGACGGTGTTTAACGGTGTCGTGGCGGTCACGTTGCGGCCGAGGCTCGAGACGGTCTCGTCGAGATCCAGTTCCTCGATGACCGGGTCGAGCACGAGGGCCGTGCCCACGACGTCGACGTAGCTGGTCACCATCTGCCGCGCGAACGTCGTGCCCTGCACGAGGTCGCCGGTGGCGGCGCCCTCGGTCCGCACCGACACGTACAGCTGCGTCGAGGCGACGTAGGTGGGCTGCTGCAGCGCCGCGTATCCGGCACCGCCCACGACGCCGAGGACGAGCAGGATCAGGATCATGATCCAGTTGCGGTGCAGGATGCGCACATAGTCGCGAAGTTCCACGCGGCAGTTCTTTCTGTTGCTGGGCAGCTCCCGCTCATCGGTGAGCCGCAGAGTCAAATCCCGATATTCTCACAAAAAGCAGGCGTCACGCCTCGCGTCGGCGTCATCGCGGAGTTCCGGCCGCCGTGGCGGCCTGCACGGCGGCGTCTCGCCGGGCGAACGGAGCCTTCGTGAGGACGGTCCCGAGCACCGGTGCGCCGACTGCTTCGATGCTCTTGGCGGCGGCCGACAGGCGCCCGGACGGAGTGCTCCCCGACGCGGCGACGAGGATCGCTCCCGTGGTCATCCGGGCGATGACAGCGGCGTCCGTCACGAGGAGCAGGGGCGGTGCGTCGATGATGACCACGTCGAACGCGGCGGAGGCCGCCTGCACGAGCTCCTCCATCGCCGATGAGCCGAGCAGCTCGGCCGGGTTCGGAGGCACGGTGCCGGCGGGCAGCACGAACAACGCGCTGCGGCCCCACCGCTGGATGACGTCGTTGAGTCGGACGCGCCCGACCAGGACGTCGCTGAGGCCGACCCCACCCTCGATCCCGAAGTACTCGGCCACGCGGGGGAGCCGCAGGTCCGCATCGATGAGGGCCACGCGATGCCCCGCATCGGCGAAGGCGAGGGCGAGGTTGGCCGCCGTGGTCGACTTGCCCTCTCCCGGGCCGGAGCTCGTGATGACGAAGACGCCGCGGTTCTCGCGGAACAGGAAGTGCACGTTCGTGCGGAGGGCACGGTAGGCCTCGGCGCGTGCGCTCTGCGGCGCGGAGCTGATCGCGAGCGGCCGCTCCTCCGTATCGGTGTCGAACGGGATGCGGCCGAGGAGGGGAGCGGGCACGGCGGCCTCCACGTCGGCTTGCGTGCGCACACGCTGATCGAGCACCGACCGGAGGAGGGCCGCTGCCAGGCCGAGGCCGAGGCCCACGACCGCGCCGATCGCCAACGACAGCGGCATGTTCGGCGCGACGGGCGTCGTTGGCACCTGGGCCGCCTGCAGGGTGACGACGCGGATCGAGAACGGGGTCTCCTGGCCGCGGTTCTCGAGCGTGTCGGCCACGACGGCGGTGAAGCTCTCCGCGATGCCGTTCGCGATCCTGGCGGCCTGACCGGGATTCGTGTCACCGACCTGGATGGTCAGGATCGAGCTGTTCAGCTCCGAGGAGACCGTCGTACCCGCGGCGATCTCCGACGGCGACGCGGAGAGGCCGAGGTCGTCGACCACGCGGTCGAGCACGAGCGAGGTCGTGACGACGTCGCGGTAGGTCTGCACGATCTGGGTGGCGTAGCCGGTGGCCTGCGCACGCTCGGTCGGGGAGGCCGTCTCGGAGAGCTGCACGGTGACCATCACCTGTGTCGACGCCTCGTAGCGCTGCGGGGTGAGCATCGCCACCACCGCGCCCACCGAGACCCCGATGAGCAGGCCGGAGAGGATGACGACGATCTGCCGTCGGACGATCCGGAGATAGTCCTGGAGCTGCATCGGTCTCCCCGCATGGTCAGGCCGGATCGGCGGTATGTTCTCTTGAGACTACCGATTCCCTGAAGGCGGCATGACGGCTCTCGACACTCTCTTCCCCAACGGCCCGCGCACGGACCATGAGAAGTCCGCCGTGCGCGAGGTGGCCTCCGCCGCACGGTTGCGCGATCTCGTCGGGGATCCGCGCTCGCGCTTGCCCCGTACGGCCGGGATGTCGGACACCCGGGAACTCGCGCGCCGCGCGGAGGCCGCCGCCCGTAGCGCGGTGCCCTTCGCCGCCGTCGCGCCCGCGGTCGCCTCGGAGGCCCCGCGCCGTCGTCGGAAGCTCGATCCGCTGTCCCTGTCCGCTGCCGCGCTGGCCGTCGTCGCGGTCGTCGCCGCGGTCACCGTCGGCGGGATCCAGGCCGCCACGGCGAGCCCCGCGGCCAGTGCGCTCGAGTCGCTCCAGGCCGATGAGGCGACCATTCAGAACGCGCAGCAGGCTCTGACGACGACCAGGGACGGCATCGTCGCCGACATCGCGACGCAGACGGCGGAAGCGACGGCGCTGCGTGCGGCTCTGCTCGACACCGCCACTGTCCCCGATCCGCTCTCGTCGGAGGGCGACGTGCTCGATGTGACCGACCCCGCGCCGCGGCAGGCGGCGGTCGCGGCGCTCGACACCTACCTCGCGGGTCTCGCCGCCATCGACATCCCCGAGGCGCCCGCCGAGTATCGGCGCGGAGACGTCGACGAGGATTCCCTGGTCGAGGTCGGCGGTGCCATCGACGCGGCGCAGGAGCGCCTGGAGGCCCTCGACCGCGAGACGGCGGACATGCGAACGGTCCGAGGGGCGCTCGACGCGCTCCGGCCGGCTGCCGCACCGGCTCTCACCGCCTTCGCCGACTCGTTCGTCCCCTCCGCCGAATCGGCGACGGAGGAGCGGCCGGGGGCCGGGGAGCCGTTCCGCGTCGCCGTGATCCAGACGGCCGACGCCGCGGCCGCCGCCGACCCGTGGTCCGCGGACGCGCAGACGGCGTATGCGGCGTACCGCGATGCCTTCGGCGCGCTCGTCGAGGACCAGCTGCGGGCCGAGCGCGAGGAGGCCGATCGCCGCGCGGCGGAGCAGCAGCAGCAGAGCTTCCCGCAGAACCCGGGGACCGGCGGCACCACTCCGCCCGACCCGGTCGAGTCTCCCGCCCCCACGGAACCGGACACGCAGGACGGCGACGGCACCCCCTAACGCACGGACCTTCTCGTTTCCTGTGAGAGCATGGCACACAGGTGGAGACGAATGCGGGGGAGCAGACTGTCGTGAGCGGCGTACAGAGGATCGGCGATGAGGCCGACGAGAACCGGCCGCCGACGCAGGCATCGGTCAAGCAGCGGCGCCGTCGCCTGCTCGCCGCGCTGGTCGATGGTGCGTGCTGGAGCGTCGGGGTGGTTCTCGCCGTGGCGCTCCGGTTCGAGTTCCAGATGGACGCCCAGGGGTGGATCACGACCGTGGTCCTCGCGGTCGTCGCCGGCGCCATCCAGATCGTCCTCGGCTTCGCGACGGCGCTGTATCGCGGCCGGTTCACGTACGGATCCTTCGACGAGGTCCGCACACTGGCGTTCCTGGTCGTCGCCGAAGCGCTGGCGCTGTCACTCGTCGTCATCCCGCTCGGCACGGTGATCGGCGTCCCCCGCGCCACACTGATCCTCGCGTTCCCCTTCGTGCTGCTGCTCATGTTCGGTGTGCGGTACGTGGCGCGGCTCGTCATCGAGCGTTCGCGCAAGCCCGGGGTGGACGCGGAGCCTGCGCTCATCATCGGCGCCGGGTTCGTCGCCGACAAGCTCCTCGCGAACATGACCACCGACCCGCTGTCGCCGATCCGGCCCGTCGGGCTCCTCGAGGACGATCCGGACAAGCGGAACCTGCGCCTGCGCGGGGTCGCCGTGATCGGCACCACGCGGGACATCGCTGCCGCGCGTGCCCGCACCGGGGCCACTCTCGCCGTGATCGCCATCGCCCGTGCCGACAGCTCCCTGCTGCGCACGCTCACCGATCGCGCCGAGGCGGCGGGGCTCCGTGTGGCGGTGACCCCCAGCATCGAGATGATGACCTCGGGGATTCGGGCGCTCACCGACGTCCGTGACATCAGCATCGAGGACCTCATCGGCCGTCACCCCGTGGACACCAACGTCGAGCTCATCGCCGGCTACATCACCGGTCGTCGTGTGCTCGTGACCGGCGCCGGAGGATCGATCGGCGCGGAGCTGTGCCGCCAGCTGGCCAAGTTCGGTCCGCGCGAGCTGGTCATGCTCGACCGCGACGAGACGGGGCTGCAGTTCGCGCAGCTCGGCACCGCCGGTCACGGACTGCTCGACACGCCGGACGTCGTGCTGGCCGACATCCGCGAGACGGCGACGCTCGACCGGATCTTCGACGAGCGCCGTCCCGAGGTGGTCTTCCACGCCGCCGCGCTCAAGCACCTGCCGATGCTCGAGCAGTACCCCGACGAGGCCTGGAAGACGAACGTCATCGGCACTCTCAACGTCATCAACGCCGCCCGGCGCGCCGGCGTGACGACCTTCGTCAACATCTCGACGGACAAGGCAGCCAACCCCACCAGCGTGCTCGGGCACTCCAAGCGCGTGGCCGAGAAGCTCACCGCCTGGGCGGGAGAAGAGACCGGCATGCGCTACCTCTCGGTGCGTTTCGGCAACGTCATCGGCAGCCGCGGATCGATGCTCCCGACGTTCCAGCGACTGATCGCGGAGGGGCGGCCGCTCACGGTCACGCATCCGCAGGCGACGCGGTACTTCATGACCATCCCCGAGGCCTGCCAGCTCGTCGTGCAGGCGGGCGGCATCGGGCGTGCGGGGGAGGTGCTCATCCTCGACATGGGCGAGCCCGTGTCGATCCTCGAGGTCGCGAAGCGGATGATCGCCATGTCCGGCAAGGACATCGAGATCGTCTTCACCGGGCTGCGCAACGGCGAGAAGCTGCACGAGGAGCTCGTCGGCTCCCGGGAGAACCTCGAGCGTCCGTTCCACCCCAAGGTCTCCCACACGCGTGTCGACACGATCACGCCCGACCGTCTCGACAAGGAAGGCTGGATGCGCCGGATGTTCGCGACGCCCCGCGAGAACGACACGGTCACGATCGCCCCGGTGCGGATGGGGTCGGTGGCGCAGCGATGAGCACCCGCATCTTCATGTCCTCCCCGGATGTCGGCGTGGAGGAGGAGGAAGCCGTCGTCGCGGCGATGCGCTCCGGGTGGATCGCGCCCCTCGGGCCGGACGTGGACGCGTTCGAGCGGGAGCTGGCGGACCGGGTCGGCGTCGCGCACGGCGTCGCGTTGAGCTCCGGCACGGCAGGACTGCACCTGGGGCTGGTCACCCTCGGGGTGAAGCCGGGAGACGTGGTCCTGACGTCGTCGATGACGTTCGCGGCCACGGCCAACGCCATCACATACACCGGGGCGGAGCCCTACTTCATCGACGCTGATCCCCGGACCGGCAACATGGACCCCGTGCTGCTGCGGGAAGCACTGATCGAGCTCCGCGACGGCGGCGAGAGCGCGGCGGCTATCGTCCCCGTCGACCTCCTCGGCAAGGCTGTCGACTACACCGCGATCCTGGCGATCGCGGACGAGTTCGGTGTGCCGGTGCTGGCGGATGCCGCCGAGTCGCTCGGCGCCGTCCACGCCGGACGCCCTGCCGGGAGCTTCGGGCGGGCGTCGGTGGTGTCGTTCAACGGCAACAAGATCATGACCACGTCCGGCGGCGGCATGCTGCTGACGGACGACGAGGCCTTCGCCCAGCACGTGCGCTACCTCGCGACGCAGGCACGGCAGCCGGTGGTCCACTACGAGCACACCGACATCGGCTTCAACTACCGGATGAGCAATCTCCTGGCGGCGCTGGGTCGCGCGCAGCTCGTCCGTCTCGACGCGATGATCGCGCGACGCCGTGAGATGCGGGAACTCTACAAGCGGCTGTTCGCCGAGATCGATGGCGTCGAGGTGTTCGGCGCGGAAGGCGACGAGGACGACAACGTCTGGCTGACGTCGATCCTCGTCGACTCCGCCGTGACCGGATGGGAGCCGTCCGTGCTGGCCGCCGCGCTCGCGGAGGACGACATCGAGAGCCGTCCGTTGTGGAAGCCGATGCATGCACAGCCCGTCTTCGCGACCGCGCGCCGACGGCTCTCCGGCGCCTCGGATTCGCTGTTCGCGCGCGGGCTGACGCTGCCGAGCGGCTCCGCGCTCTCCGACGACCAGCGCGCGCGGGTGACCACCGCGATCCGCGGCTTCCTGGACCGATGAGCGGCGGTCTCCGGGCGTACGACATCGTGAAGCGCGGCCTCGACATCCTCGTCGCGGGGGTCGCGCTGGTCCTGCTGTCGCCCGTGATCCTCGCGACGGCGGTCCTGGTCGCCGCGCGGCTCGGGCGGCCGGTGCTGTTCGCGCAGCCGCGGCCCGGGCGGCACGGCCGCATCTTCACGCTGTACAAGTTCCGCTCCATGCGGTCGGTGGACGCGGCGCGAGGCTGGGTGAGCGACGCCGACCGGCTCACGCCCTTCGGGGTCCGCCTGCGTGCCACCAGCCTGGATGAGCTGCCCAGCCTGTGGAACGTGCTGCGCGGCGACATGAGCATCGTCGGGCCGCGCCCGCTCCTGGTCGAGTACCTCGACCGCTACACGCCGGAGCAGGCGCGACGGCATGAGGTGCGGCCGGGGATCACCGGGCTCGCGCAGGTGACGGGACGCAACGCCGTCACCTGGGAGCAGCGTTTCGCTCAGGACGTGCGGTACGTGGATCGGCGCAGCGTCGGGCTGGACCTGCGCATCGTGATCGCTACGATCGGTGCGGTGTGGCGCCGCGAGGGGATCACGGCGGAGGGGCAGGCGACCATGACGAAGTTCGGAGGCGACGCATGACGGAGCGCATCATCGTGCTGGGGGCCGGCGGCTTCGGCCGGGAGACCCTCGACGTCGTCGCCGCCCTGATCGCGGGCGGTGCCGCGCTCGAACTCGTCGGCGTGATCGACCCCGGCGCCAGGGACCTCGACCGCGAGCGGCTCGCGGGGCGCGACGTCCCCCTGCTCGGCACGTTCGAGGAGTGGCGGGAGGAGGCGCGTGGCGACGAGCGCTTCGTCGTCGGCATCGGTGCGCCCGCCGTGCGCCGCAAGGTCGCCGCCTCCCTGCATGACGCCGGCTTCCGCGCCGCCACCCTCATCCACCCGTCGGCCGTGATCGGCACCCGGACGCGGATCGGCGAGGGCGTCGTCATCACGGCGGGGGTGCAGGTATCGACGAACGTCGACATCGGCGCCCACGTCCACCTCAACCCGGCCAGCGTGATCGGTCACGATGCCGCGCTCGCCGACTACGTCTCCGTGAACCCCGGGGCGATCGTCTCGGGGAACGTCGTCGTCGAGACGGGCGTCCTGCTCGGCGCCGGCTCCGTCGTCCTCCAGGGACTCACGGTGGGGGCGGATGCCACCGTCGGAGCGGCGGCCTGCGTGACCAGGGACGTCGCTCCGGGGGCGACAGTGGTCGGGGTGCCCGCGCGCCCGCTGGTGAGCGGGGGCCCGGCATGAAGGTGCTGATCGTCTCGCAGTATTACCCGCCGGAAGCCGTGCCTCTGCCGGCTGACCTGGCGCAGGGCCTCGCGGCACGGGGGCACCAGGTGAAGGTGCTGACCGGATACCCGAACTACCCGTCGGGGCGTATCTTCCCCGGCTACCGGCAGCGCTGGCGCCACACGGAGCAGGACGGAGCCGTCGCGGTGCACCGGGTCCCGCTCTTCGCCGACCATTCGCCGAGCGCCGTCAGACGCATGCTCAACTACCTGTCCTTCGCGGTGAGCTCGGCGACCGCCGGCCGCCTCGCGCGCGGCGCCGACGTGGTCTACGTCTACGCCACCCAGATGACGGCGGGCTTCGGGCCGTGGCTCTGGCGGGCGACGGGTGGCGCCCCGTATGTGCTGCACGTGCAGGACCTTTGGCCGGACTCCATCGTCGGCTCCTCGTTCGTCGCCGGTGGCCGTGCATCCCGTCTGGTGTCGGGGGTGCTCGACCCTTGGCTCCGCAGCGCGTATCGGCGGGCCGCCGGCGTGATCGGCATCGCGCCGACCATGGTCTCCACGCTCATCGCCCGG
This sequence comes from Microbacterium sp. K36, assembly GCF_004794355.1. NCBI lineage: Bacteria > Bacillati > Actinomycetota > Actinomycetes > Micrococcales > Microbacteriaceae > Microbacterium > Microbacterium sp. K36. The sequence goes on from NZ_SSDN01000080.1 coordinate 29,871, forward strand.
GGAGTGCCGAAGGACCGCGCCCACCTCGTGTACAACTGGGCCGACGCCGGCGAGCCGGTGACCACGACGCTGCCTCCGGCGGAGAGCCCGCGCGCCGAGATCGTCTACGCGGGCAACGTCGGCGACATGCAGGATCTCGACACCGTCGTGCGGGCCGCCCACGCCGCCGTGGATGCGGGCGTGCGGCTGACGATCGTCGGCGACGGGGTGGCCAAGCCCGCCCTGCGTGCGCTCGTGGATTCGCTCGGCGCCGAGAACGTGCGCTTCCTCGACCCCGTTGCGCGGGAGCGGATGCGGGAGGTCTACGCCCGCGCCGACTACGCGCTGGTCTCCCTCAAGGACCGACCGGTCTTCCGCGGCACCATCCCCTCCAAACTCCAGGCCGTCCTCTCGGCCGGGCTCCCCGTCGTGACCACGGTGCAGGGCGACGTCCGGGCGCTCGTGGACGACGCGTCGGCAGGGCTGACCGCGGACGCTGAGGACGTAGGGTCGGTGGAGGCGGCATTCCGCGCCGCGGCGGCGCTTCCGGCCGACGATCGCGACGCCATGGGGCGACGCGGACGCGAGCTGTATGACACGCAGTTCTCCCGGGACTCCGGGATCTCCAGCATCGAAGGGCTCCTCACGGCAGCCGCGAAGGGAACGAGCAGACGATGAGCCACTCATACGACGGCGCCCGCGTCCTGGTCACGGGCGGAACGGGCTCGTTCGGCCACACGGTGGCCAGGAAGCTCCTCGAACGGGACGTCGCCGAGATCCGCATCTTCAGCAGGGACGAGGCGAAGCAGGACCTCATGCGCCACGAGGTCAGGGACGGACGCCTGCGGTTCTACGTCGGGGACGTGCGCGATTACGACAGCGTCGAGCGGGCGACCAGGGACGTCGACTTCATCTTCCACGCCGCGGCTCTCAAGCAGGTGCCGTCGTGCGAGTTCTTCCCCATGGAGGCCGTCCGCACCAACGTGCACGGAAGCGAGAACGTGGTGCGCGCCGCCGACCGCAACGGCGTCTCCTCCGTCGTCGCGCTGAGCACCGACAAGGCCGTGTACCCGGTGAACGCGATGGGTATGTCCAAAGCCCTCATGGAGAAGGTGGCGCAGTCGCACGGTCTCAACAACCCCAACACCGCGACGACGGTTTCGTGCGTGCGCTACGGCAACGTGATGTACTCCCGCGGATCGGTGATCCCGCTGTTCATCCGCCAGCTCAAGTCCGGCGGGAACATCACGATCACCAACCCCGACATGACCCGTTTCATGATGTCGCTGGCGCACTCGGTCGACCTCGTGGAGTTCGCGTTCCGGAATGCCCAGCAAGGCGACCTCTTCGTGCGGAAGGCCAAGGCGACCTCCATCGGCACGCTCGCCCAGGCCGTGCTGAATCTCTTCCGCTCCGACGCGAAGATCGAGATCATCGGCACTCGCCACGCGGAGAAACTGTCCGAGGCGCTCGCGACGCGGGAGGAGCTGTCCCGCGCCCGGGACATGGGGGAGTACTTCCGGGTGGTCGCCGACAACCGCGACCTAAACTACAGCGTGTACTTCGAGGAGGGCGACGTCGCGCAGAGCCGCTTCGAGGACTACGACTCGCACACGGTGGAGCAGATGTCGGTCACCGAGGTGGAGGCGCTGCTGCTCACGCTGCCCGAAGTGCGTGCGGAGATCCGTGCCGCAGGCCTCTCCGACGGATCGGACACGGTGTGAGCCGTTTCGCGGTCACCGGCGCCAGGGGCTTCCTCGGGTGGCACCTCCGTGCCGCGCTCCAGGAGGGGGGCGTCGCCGTCGCGGGCATCCCCCTCGGCGACGCGTACGACGAGGGAGAGGCCGCATCGGCGCTCGCCGGCGCGGACCGGGTGATCCATGCCGCCGGGGTGAACCGCGGCACCGACGAGGAGGTGCTCGAGGGAAACGCCGCCTTCGCCACACAGCTGGCGTCGGCGCTCCGCGTCACCCGCACGCCTCCCCGCGTGGTCGTGTTCGCGAACTCGATCCAGGCGGGCAACGGGTCGGTGTACGGGGAGGCGAAGGCGCGCGCGGCCGCGATCCTCGCCGACGCGGCGTCCGACGTCGGCGCCGAGTTCGTCGACGTGCTGCTCCCGAACCTCTTCGGCGAGCACGGCCGCCCGTTCTACAACGCGGTCACCGCGACCTTCAGCCACCTCATCGCCCAGGGGGACACCCCCCGGATCGAGACCGACCGTGAGCTGGAACTCCTGCATGCGCAGGACGCCGCCGACGTGCTGCGTGGCGCCGTCCCGCTCGCGGGGATGCCGGCGCTCCAGCGTCGCGAGACCGTGTCCGGCCTTCTCAGACGCCTCCAGCGGTACGCCGCACTCTATGGCCGGGGGGAGATCCCCGACGTATCCGACCCGTTCGACCGCGACCTCTTCAACACCTACCGCTCGTACACGTTCCCCGCGCAGGCCCCCCTGGACCTGACGCGGCACGCCGACCCCCGGGGATCCTTCTTCGAGATCATCCGCTCGCACGGCGGACCGGGGCAGTCGTCGTTCTCCACGACCGTCCCCGGCGTCACCCGCGGAGACCACTTCCACCGGCGCAAGATCGAGCGATTCACGGTGCTCCAGGGGCGGGCCCGCATCTCGCTGCGCCGCCTGTACTCTGAGGAGGTCGTGTCGTTCGAGGTGTCGGGCGAGGCGCCGGGAGCGGTGGACATGCCGACGATGTGGGCGCACAACATCACCAACATCGGCGACGACGTGCTCTACACGTCGTTCTGGACGAACGACATCTTCGACCCCGCCCACCCCGACACGATTGCCGAGGCAGTGTGACATGGCCGACAAGCTCAAGGTGATGACCGTCGTCGGGACCCGTCCCGAGATCATCCGGCTCTCCGCGACGATCAAACTGCTGGACGAGCACACCGACCAGGTTCTCGTGCACACGGGACAGAACTATGACTACGAGCTGAACGAGGTGTTCTTCGAGGACCTCGGGCTGCGTCGTCCCGACCACTTCCTGGAGGCGGACACCTCGTCGCTCGGCACCGCACTGGGCTCCATCCTCACGAAGACCGAGGAGGTGCTCCGCGCCGAGCAGCCGGACGCCTTCCTGGTCCTCGGCGATACCAACAGCTGCATCTCCGCGGTCATCGCCAAGCGGATGAAGATCCCGGTGTTCCACATGGAGGCCGGCAACCGCTCCTTCGACGAGAACGTGCCGGAGGAGACGAATCGCCGTCTCGTCGACCATGTCGCTGACTACAACCTCGTGTACACCGAGCACGCGCGCCGCAACCTGCTGGCCGAAGGACTGCACCCGTCCCGCATCCTCCTCACGGGGTCGCCCATGCGCGAGGTGCTGGAGCAGAACCGGGCACACATCGATGCGAGTGATGCGGTCGCGCAGGCCGGACTCCGCCCCGGGGAGTACTTCCTGGTGAGCCTCCATCGTGAGGAGAACGTCGACAACCCGGAGCGCCTCGCATCCGCGATCGCCGCGCTCCAGGCGCTGCGCGACGAGTATGGGCTTCCCGTGCTCGTGTCGACCCATCCGCGCACACGCAAGCGGATCGAAGCCCTCGACGACGCGACGGCGATCGACGGCATCACGTTCCATCCGCCGTTCGGTTTCCACGACTACGTGAAGCTGCAGCAGGACGCGAAGCTCGTGCTCTCCGACAGCGGAACGATCAGCGAGGAGTCCAGCTTGCTGGGCTTCCCGGCGGTCACGTTGCGCGACTTCATCGAGCGCCCGGAGGCGGTCGACACGGGGGCGATCATCACAGCGGGCGTGGAGCCGGAAGCGGTGCGCCGAGCCGTCGCCGCCCGCCTCGCGGCCGCGCCTGCCGACGTCGGTTACGTTCCGGCAGAGTACGAGATCTCGAACACGGCGTGGCGCGCCACCGCCTTCATCCTGTCGACGACGCACTCGCACCGCGCACGGCTGGGTCTTCGGGGCTGATGATGGGGCCGAGCGCGCACTGCCTGACCGAGGACGCTGCGTGAGCGAGGGCGACAGCACGGTGATCGACGCCGGAGCGTGGGTCCTTCATGCTCCGCGGGACCTGTCCCCGGACGCTCCGATCGTCTGCGTTCCGACTGTGCACCCGCGCGGCGACCAGCGGGTCATTCGCGTCGCTCAGGCTGCCCTGGACGCAGGCTTCCGCGTGGCGTTCATCTGGCCGGGAACGGGCAGTCCCAGTGAGGATGCGCGCGCCGCAGAGGTACTGCTCCGGCCACCCCAGAGCACGAGAGAGCGGCTCCGCCTGGTAACGACGGTCGATCGGCGAGCGCGTGAGGCGGAAGCGGATGTTTTCCACATCCATGACCTCTACCTGTTGCCGTTCGCCGCGCGGTGGGCACGGCGCAGAGGGGTGCCATTCGTTTACGACGTCCACGAGCACTACGGCACGTACTATGCATCACGCCTGCGTCTTTCCGGCCGGCTCCGCGACCTGACAGCACGGCTGATCGACGCCGTGCAACGACGGTGGGTGCGCGCGAATGGCGGGGTGGATGCGGTGGCGGATGAGATTGCCGCGCCGTACCGTGAGGCGGGAATCCCCGTCAGCGTGAGCCCCAACTACCCCCTCACCCGGGGTTCGACGAACATTCCCGTCCCGGCACTGAGTCAGCGTTCCACGCGAGCGATCCACATCGGCACGCTGTCCGCGCCATACGGGATGGAGCGGTTGGTGAAGCTCGCTGCGGCGCTGCGGGGTGAGCCTGACGGATTCGGCGTCGATGTCGTCGGCAGGTTCCCGAATGCGCAAAGCCGTATCGACTTCGAAGAGGTCGTCCGGCGTCACGGCTCGCCGGACAACCTTCGGGTGATCCCGGTAGTGCCTGCACATGAGATCCCGTCCCTCCTCACGCAGTACCGGGTCGGCCTGTCGACCATCGAGGCGGGCGGGCAGAATGACATCGCCATCCCCACCAAGCTCTATGAGTACGTTCGGGCGGGGCTCGCTGTTGTGGGAACGGACAGAGGAGCACAGCGGCGCTTCCTCCACGAACACGGCGTCGGCTTCGTGTCGGACGATGACACGGCGCTCGCCGACGCGACCAGGGACTATCTGCGCGACGACGTTGCCCTCGATGAGAAGGCACGCCGAGCCGCGGACGACGCCCAGGAGGTGCTCGACTGGTCTCGGGTCTCCGAGGGGATCGGAGATCTTCTGAAGGAAGTCCACGGAGGAGCCCACGAGGCGCGACCAGCTTCGCGCCGGCTTACAGGGCGCCGTGCATCGGCGACGAGGGGCTCGACTTCGTCGTAGCCGAAGCCCGCTGTGCCGCCTCGCCGCCGCCCGGCCAGGCCGAGGTGTAGCGTTTGCGATTCAGCGCAGGCTTCTCGACAAGATGCCAAGACGCGAAGGCGATCACCGCCGTCACGACGACCACTCCGAGGACGAGAAGAGTGCCGTCGATCGCCCAGCTCCGCGCCCCCCAGCTCACCAGCAGGTTCACGACGATCATGTGCCAGATGTAGATGCTGAAGCTGAGGTCGCCGAGACGATCCGTGAAGCGACCGAGCGCCTTCGGGCCGTGGTACCCGAACCAGATCACAGCGTAGGAGAGCGGTACGGCCGCCACCGCGTTGGCGATGAATGCCGGCCCGGGGTCGAGGGGAAGCTTGGCCAGCACGAAATACAGAACGACGGCGACAGCGGCCATCCATCCCCTCTGGGGGATCCGGGACCACAGCCGGGACCAGGCGGCGCCGATCGCGAACCACCAGAGGTAGGGAAGGAAGGTCACGCCGAACGCCTTCCACGCCAGCGACTCGGTCGTCGTCGCCCCCACCGCACCATACGCGCCGACGCTGATGCCGGCGATGATGAGCACGACGACGAGCATCGAGCGCAGCCCGCGACGGGACGCGAGCACCACCATGAGCGGGACGATCACGTAGAAGGAGACCTCGACGGGAATCGTCCACAGGCTGCCGTTCACGACTCCGACGCCGAAATCGTCGAGCATCGGCGGCGACCAGACGGGAGCGAGGAGAAGATTCGAAACAGCGAATGCCGCGAACTGGACCGTGAGAAGCTGACCAGGGGCGAGGAAGCCGGTGACGATCAGCAGGACTACGAGTACGGCGAAGTACGCGTAGATCGCCGGAATAATCCGCAACGCCCGATTGCGGTAGAAGTCACGCCACGGGCGCCCGTCCGCATACGCCCTTTCGCCCGAGCGGTAGACCATCATTCCCGACAGAATGAAGAAGGTCGCGACTCCGCCGTTGAACCAGAGAGTGTCGTCGCGCTGATGCCAGAGAAACGCGGCATCCAGGTGATGCACCGAGTGCTCGACGACGACGGCCAGCGCGGCGAACAGTCGGATGAAGTCGAAGGTGTTGTGGCGCTTGGCTGATTCGGCGATCTGCTCGACCGTGCTGGTTCGCACAGATGACCCCCCGGGTGTCGGTCCGATAATCGTACTCGCGGTAGTCTCATCACCGTGCGAGATATCGGTGACACGAGCGCGTCCAGGGGAGGCAACGCACTTTTCGGACCGCTCTCGCTGGCGCTGCTTATCTGGGCGGGAAGTCTGAAAGAGACACCCCTGTTCGCGTGGGTGCCGGTCGATCTCACGCTGGCGTCGGCGGCCGCCGTGGCAGTCTTCACGCTCGACTCTCGGCTTCGAGGCGGCGCCGCGACCAAGGCAGTGGCTGCGCCACTGCTGGTTTTCATGCTGTTCCTTCCTGCCGCCGTCATCGTGCCGGCACCGACCGAGGCATCGACTTCCAAGGTCTTGACGCTTTTCACGATCAGCCTGCTTCTGGCCGTCACGCCGTTCTACCTGCTTCGCGCTCCTCGGCAACGGACTGCCTTCCTGATCGCCCTCGTGGGGTTCGGATTGCTGTCGGCAGCGAACCTCGTTTTCGCGCCCACCGAGGTCTCCAATTCCCCCGGCCGGTTCGTCGTCGAGGGGTCGAATACGATTGCGGTCTCACGCATCGTGCTCGCTGCCGCGGTCATCCTGCTCATCGCGGCGACCGTTCGCGGCCTCAAGCTGGCGCTGCGCGTCCTCACCGCGATACTGGCCGTCGCGCTCACTGCCGTGGCGACGCTCACCGGAAGCCGTGGCCCGCTTATCGCGCTGTTGTTGGCCGTCGGCGTCACGGTCATCACCGCCTCTGTCTACCGCAAGTATCGGGTGCGTGCGGTCCTCGGGCTCGCGGCCGTCGCGGGGGTCGGCGGGTGGTATCTGCTCCAGTCCTCCCAGACCGCTGGCCTCGCCCGCATCATCAGCGCGCTGACTGGCGACGCTGGTTCCGGGCCCGACGTTCGCGCCGCGATCTGGTCATACACCTACGAGCTCTTTCTCGCACAGCCGTTCGGTAGCGGCTGGGGCACGTTCGACTATTTCGGCACGCCGTACCCGCACAACCTTCTGCTGGAGGTCGCGGTCGAAGCGGGAATCCTGGTTCTCATCGCAGTGGTGTGCCTGCTCGTTATGTCACTCGTGCGGGGAGCGCGGGAAGCGGTGGACTGGCAGACGACGGCGATGCTCAGCCTGTTCGTGTTCGCCTTCGCAAACGCGATGGTCTCCTCCGACATCAACGGTAACCGGCTGCTCCTCGTGACGGCGTTCGCGATCTGGGCCGTGGGGAAGCGCCAGGAATCGACGAACCCCGTCGACCGAGAGGTCGCGGATCCGCCGCGCATGCGCTCCGTCGCGACGCGCGGCGCTCACTCGGGCTGAAGGACCGCCCGGAAACCCGCGAGGGTGTGAACCTCGACATCCGGATGCACGCTCTCGACACCGAAGTAGCGACAGAAACCCCTGCCCTCGTACCCGCCCTCTGCGAGCATCGTCGTCGTCGGGATATAGCCGAAAGTGTCGTCGATGCACCCGACCCTCATCGTGAGAGCCGTTCGCGAGAGCGCGGAAACGGCGGCGGAGTACTCGGCGACGGCTTCGCCACTGACGCCAGCGATCGTGACCACGTCCGACAGGCGGAGCGAATGGAAGCTGACCGGATGATCGAGAGTCGCCGCGAACTCCGTCCCCGGCCGCTCGACCCGTCGTGTCTCTATGCGGTCGACCTCGGCACTCGTGCGCCGAAGAGGGGCATCGACGACGACAGTGGCCAGGGAGGAGGCCCAGTCGTGGTAGCGGCGGCTGGTCATCGATCGGAACTGCGGCCCGGAGACCAGACGGCGGACCAGCCCTCGGGCGCCGGAGAAGCCGATGGATGCGTTCGGGCGGGTGTTTCCGGAGAAGCCCTGGAGGAACAGAACGGGCGTCTCGGCTGCCCCCACTGTTGAGCGGAATCGCTCTCGTACCCGGTGTGGGAAGTGAGCGGAGTACGTCTCCGGCCGAGGGTGGGCGACCGGGTGGCAGGCATAGTTCCACACATGAGCAAGCGGCGCTCCGTGCTCATCTCGCATCGTGAGCACGATGACCTGCTCGTCAGTGATCCCGGCGGGGTCCGGGGCGATCGCGACGACATTCCGCTCCAGCCTCCGGCCCGGGTAGAAGCGGACGCGTCGTCGCCGGTTGACGGAGTGCGCGGCGACGGTCTCAGCGACGTCGACAGTCGCTCTCCGTCTGTTCTCCGGGTTCAGCAGTTCGGGGATGCGGGCACGCAACTCGCTCTGCAGCCACGTCACGTATTCGTCGTCCGGGCGTCCCAACAGGGGTTTCCCGCTCGCAGTCATCGGCGCCTGGTGCGTGTGGGAAGCGGCAACGAACACGCGATCCGCGGGCAGCGGTGCGGCGGCGTCCTCGACGGCCGTACGGATCGCGCGCCCGGGGTACAGCAGGTCCAGCGTGACCATGACCACGGGCTCGCTGTCATCCGCACCCCACAGGGCGAGCATGTTCACCTCGAGGGGCTCGGCGGCCCGCTCTGAGGGGCGCACGCGAGCCGCAGGCAGCCCGGACCCCTGGTCCAATGCCCGCTGCGGTGTGATGGCGAAGGTTGTGGCGCTCGCGTACACGGTCAGCCCTGCTTTCTCGGGAGCGGATCGGGGAGTATGTGGTCGACGTCCTCGCTCATACGGCTCTCCGCTGCGGAGCTGATTCGCGTCGGAGCAACCACCAGACATAGGCCCAGGTGATCACGTACACGATTGCCAGCGCGCCGTACATCAGGATCGTCGCGTGGGCCGGTTCCGGCCGCGTGAGCAGGATCGCGACCACGGCTGTTCCCAGGAGGGCGATGCGGGTGAGATCTATGAGGACATTGGCTCGCGCGCGCTCGAACAGGCTAATCGACGCGGACAAGGGCGTCGCGACCAGGCGGAACATGCCCATGACCGACAGGATCTGCACGAGCGAACCTGCCTCCGCCCATGCGTCTCCCAGGATCCAGGGGATCAGTGCCGGCGAGAAGACGGCGAGGAGCCCGAGACCGACGATCGACGTGGCGGCGAGGACCGCGCTGAGACGGAGGAACAGTCTCTGATACGTCGCTTTCTCCCGGCGGCGCAGCTCAGAGATCTCTCCGATGAAGACCTGACCGATCGCGGTTCCCACCAAAGCGATCGGGACGGCGGCGATGCGCTCGGCCATTCCCAGCTGCCCCGCGAACTGCACGCCGTAGACGGCGGCGAGGAAGACGACCGGGAGTTGGAGACCGAGTGAGTTGAGAACCGCGGAGGGCGCGAATACGACGGGGAATCTCCAGTACCTACGCAACACGGCGCGGACATCGGAGGCCCGGTGCCGGCCGAGGTACACGCGCGAGGAGCGGGCCAACCCTAGAATCCCGGCGAGGCGGCTGAGGACAGCAGAGGCTAGGAGGCCGAACGAGCCGGACTGGAGAAGGCCGAAGCCGACTTGGGTGACCGCCAAGGTCGAGGCCTGATAGATGGACCGGGCGGCCACCTTCCCATATCGCCGCTCCCGGATGGCGAGTTGTGAGAACAACGTGAACAGGCCGGTCAGCCAGGAGATGAGGAGGACCCAGAGCCAGAGGAACGGCACGCGCTGGCTGAAGATGATCCCGGCGACCAGATCGGAGAGCAGTGCCCAGACGAGGGCGACGATCGTCACGGCCAGCAGCGCTGCGGTCGTGACCGCGCGCGCGTCCCGCTTTCCTCGCGGAAGGAGGACAGCGGCATCGAACTGAAGGCAGGCGGCGGGCGTCACGATGGCGGAGATCGCGAGCACGATGGAGAGGACCCCGAAGTCGGCCGGCGAATACAGCCGGGAGACGAACGGCAGCGCAGCGAGCGTTATGATCTGGGCGAACACCGTGCCGCCCGACATCGAGAGGAAGCCTCGGACGCGTGCGTTGCGCACGCCTATGTACTTCACATTCACCGTCGCCCGCGCGGGTCGAGTGCAGAGGCCGTGGCCAGGGCTGCCGTCAGCAGACGAGGGCGCTTGCTCACGGACGAGTAGGGCGACTGCCGGGGGCCGAACTTCCGATAGAAGTCCTCGATCGGCTCCATCATTGATCCCTCGAAGTCAAAGGTGTCGGTGAAAGCCGAGGCTTCGCGGATCGCGTGCCAGTGCACGAGATTGCCGCTGCCGGACCGTCGGTGTTCAGGGTCGATGCCGCTGACGAGGAGATACGCGCGCCGTTGGTCGCCGACGACGTAGGCCGCTGAGTGCACTCTTCCCTGTGGATCGCGGCCTATCACAGCGCGGCGGAAGGCGAAGCGTCGCGCAGCATCATCGATGTGGCGCAAGAGATCGGGGTCATAGGGCAGGCCGCTGTTCTGGCGACCGAACGTCTTGGCGGCGAGGTCCAGCACCGTCTCGACGTCCTCGCTGACCTGCACCTCGATGCTCTTCTGCGCGTGCCTGATCGTCTGCCGACCGGACTTGCTGATACCGGCATACGTCCGCTCCTCGTCCCGGATTCCGTCGAGGACGTAGCTGTACCGCGTGGTCTGCGAGAAGCCCTGCCAATAGAACGGGAGCCAGTTGCTGACACCGGGAGCGAAGTTCTGCTGGAACACATCGAAACGGGGGAGCCTGGCGATGAGCTTCGCGTAGAGGTCCTTCTCCCTGCTGAGCGTCTTCGCCGGCGTCTCCCCGACGGGTCGCTCGATCCAGGGCCCGAGCGACTGAGTCAGCTGCGGCTGCCCGATCACCCGAAGACCGAACCGCTTCTTGAACACGAACGGCAGCCGAGCGATCACACGACCGTTCTCTTCGATTTCGATGGCGTCCCAAGTGCCCGGAGCCGTCGCTTCGAGCCACCAAGGCTGTTGGAAGACGGTGTCGGTGTGGGGGATGATCTGGTTCACGGTGCGGTGGTCGACCTCTCCGGGTGGGGCGCCTCGCGGTCCCAGCCTCCGAACACCAAGCGTCGGCCCCGGGCGTACCTGAGTGTCAAGGTGGACATCACACCCTCGTGCGTGAATCCGAAGGCCTCATGGGCGCGCCGCGACGGGAGGTTCTCCGTTTCGGTGTCGCTGTAGAGCGTGACGTCCGCGCCGGACAGATCTCGGGCGAGCGCGAAGCCGCTGGACTTCAGAGCACGCCAGAGCCCGAGCCGACGGTGACCCTCGCGAGTGTGCTCGTTGAAGCACCAGAAGTGCGGCCGGATCAGGCGTCGCGGCAGATGGGTGGGGCCGTCGGCGCCGGGCGGGGCGATCCATTGGACCGCGGCCCAGAGGCCCTGCGGGTCGACGGCTGCGATTCCCCGGGATCCGCCAGAGAGCAGACGTGGGTAGACGCGGGCTCGCCAATCGTCTCCGGTCGGCCGGCCGAACAAGTCCCTCACGGAGGTGTGATCCAAGATCACCTTCTCGTATCCTGGAGGAAGCGGTGCGGTGGGCCGATCGCCGCGATAGCGGAACACGACACTGGTCGCGCGGTTCAGAGGCGTCACTTGGCTTCCCCAACTCGTTTCGATGCGCGGCGGCGGGCCCTACAGCAGTAGCGTACTCGTCGTGCGCGGCCCGGAACCGCGCGCGACACCGCACACGCGGCTTCGCCTTGGTGCACCGTCGCTGAGCAGGGTGGAGGTCATCCGCAAGATACTGCGGTTGAATGTGAGTGATGACTACGAGATCTTCCCTGCGCGCGGACCGGCGGGCTGCACAGCGTTCACGAGGCCTCCGTCGACGCATCATCTGGATCTGCGTAGCAGTGGCGGTGGCCGTCCTCGTGGCGGCCTGCGTGGTGATGGCCGTCGCGGCCAGTAAGGCGCTCACGGTTCGCGACGCGCTGACCCAGGTGATCCCCGTGGCACAGGGCATCCCGCAGAAGATCGTCGCGGGTGACACGGCGGGGGCCAGCACAGATGCGGACGCGGTGAAGTCGGCGACGACCCGCGCGGTCGACGAGACCGACTCCGCGGTATGGCGGATCGCCGAAGCGGTGCCGTTCGCCGGGCAGAATTTCTCGGCGGTGCGTATCGCCGCGGAGGGAGTCGACGAGCTCGCCGACTTCGCGGTGGAAGCAGCACCGAGCTTGAACCTTCAGGCGTTCAAGCCGTCCGGGGGTGCTGTCGACCTCGTCGCACTCCATGACCTGAGTCGTCTCGTCTCGTCCGGAGCTGCGGTCACGGCGGGCGTCAAGGATTCCCTGGGCGGTATCGACGCGGCCGCTCTCCTGCCGCAGGTGAGCTCGGCGGTTGAGCGCCTCAATGATGCGGTGTCCACGGTGGACGAGGCGCTATCGCCGCTCGCGCCTGTCCTCGAAGCGCTGCCTGCCGCTCTCGGCGAAGGCGGGACCCGGACCTATCTCTTGATGTTCCAGGGCAACTCCGAACTCCGGGCCACGGGTGGCAACCCCGCGGCGCTGGCACTGGTCACTGCCACGGAGGGGCGGATCTCCCTGACGACGCAAGCGACGAGCGTCCAGTTCGCGAACGCCCGCCCGGAGAGCATCGCCCCGCTGGATCCCGAGACTGAGGCCATCTACAGCGACATCATCGGGCGGTGGATTCCCAATATGACGGCGACTCCGAACTTCCCGACCACCGTCGAGATCCTGCGAGCATGGTGGGCGGACGAGGGTCTGCCTCCCTTCGACGATGTGATCTCCACAGACCCGGTCGCCCTCAGCTACCTCCTCGAAGCGACGGGGCCGATCACCCTTGTCACCGGAGAGACCCTGACGCCGGAGAATGCTGTTCCCCTGCTCCTGAATGAGGTGTACTTCGCGTATGGCGAAGGCGTCGACTCGACGGCGCAGGATGTGTTCTTCGCTGCTGCGGCGGCGCAGATCTTCTCTACGTTGATCGGGGGAGTCGACGACCCACTGGCATTCGCCGACGGTCTCACCAGGGCGACGGATGAGGGCCGGCTCAAGATCTGGTCCTCGAACCCGGACCTCGAGGGGATGCTGGCGGGCACGAAGCTGGCCGGTACCCTCCCGGCGGACAACGCCGACCGCACCGTGGCCGGGGTGTACTTCAACGACACGACCGGTGCGAAGACCGACTACTACGCCGATGCCACCGTCGCCGCGACGAGCGACCAGTGCACCGCCTCCGGCCCGCCCACCTTCCAGCAGACCATCGAGTTCGCGAACAACATCACGCCGGAGCAGGCCGCTGGCCTTCCGTACTTCATCACGGGTCCGCACTTCGAACCGGGCTACCTGGCGACGGACGTCGTGGTCTACGCGCCGGTCGGGGCGAGCATCGAGTCGTGGACGGTGGAGGGGGCGGAGAGCTATCGTCTGCGCACCGAGGGCACGCACCTGGGTCGTTCCGTCGTCCGCATCAACGTGATCACCCCGCCGCAGACCGCCGCGACGATCACCGTCACGATGAAGGGCGCGGAAGGCACGACAGGGGCCGATTACGGGCCGTACGACGTCTGGACCACGCCGATGGTGCGCGAGACCCCGGTCACCCTGGAGACACCCGGCTGCTAGCGAACCGCCGCCCGGACGATCCGCTCGACCTCGTCCAGCGCGGGGGTGAGCTGGGCGCCGGAGAGCGCGTAGGTCTCGCGCGAACGGCGATACGGATCGACGACGTCATCGTCCTCCGGGCGTGCGGGGGTGACGCCACGCTGGTCGCCGACGGCGCGGAGCACGGCCGCGAACCGGTCGTGGAGCGGTCCGTCCCCCTGGGCGGCGTCCTGAGCCTCCTCCGTGCTCAGCGTCGAGGCGAGCCGTGCGAACTCGCGCAGCGTGAATGTGCGACGGAGAGCGCCGGGCACCATCTTCACGACGGCGGAGCGGTGTTCGCGAGCCATCGTCAGCACGAGGTCGGCGCCTGCGATGTAGGGCTCGACGAGGTAGCGGGCGCGGTGGGCGGCGGCGATCGCCGGATCGGCACCGCCCTGCGTCGCGAGTTCGAGGGCCTCCTCCGGCATGCCGTGACCGTCCAGCGCGTGCGTTCCGGCGCTGTGCACGCGGACGCCCAGCGGCTCGAGGCGCTGTCGGAGCAGCACCTCGGCCAGGGGAGAGCGGCAGATGTTCCCCGTGCACACCGTCAGGATGGTCAGCGTCTCGCCGGCAGGGACGATCGGGCTGGCGTCGTTCTCGGGGACGGAGGTGGGCGCGGGCTGGTCCTGCTGCTCGCGCCACTCTCGGCGGCTCATGCCGGACGGCGGGCCGTCGGGGGGAGGGATGGTCACGAGGCCAGCCTACGGTTCCTCGCCCGTCCGGGACCGCGCGACAGCAACGCGAGCAGCACGGTCGCGACGACCGCCCCCAGGAAGGTGCCGGTGGTGTTGGCGATCACGTCGCTGACCGTGGGGAACCGGGAGGGCATGAGGCCCTGCACCGACTCGATCACGACGCTGAGCAGTCCGCCGGCGAGCGTGACCTGCCAGAGTCGGAGCCGCGGCCAGGCGAACGGGAGCAGCAGCCCGACGGGGACGAAGAGGGCGACGTTGGCCAGGATCTCCAGGACCACGGCGCTCTGCTGGTAGGAGGCGATCCCGGCCTCCGCGACCCACCGGGCCATCACCCCCACGAGTCCGGTGACCTTCGACGACACGCTCGCGGGAAGCCAGACGGTGAAGCCCACGAACAGCAGGTAGCCGACCAGGGCGACGCGCGCCGTCGCCGCGCCGCGTCGGGGGCGGACGGCGAGGGTCGAGGTCATGGCGTCATGCTATCCACGCCTCCGGAGCGCGTCTCTCAGGATCGCGGGCCGAGCCGTTCGATGTACCGCAGCAGCACGCCTTCGCGCAGCGCCCACGGCGACACCTCCAGCTCCTCCACGTCCAGCGCGTCCATGGCGGCATGCAGCGACACCGCCGCCGCCACGATCTGGAAGGTCCGGTCGGGCGTGATCCCCGGGAGCTCCTGCCGTGCCGACGCGGGGAGGCGCGCGAGTCGCGGGATCCACGACCCGAGCGCGTCGCGGGGGAGCAGCATCCGCTCTATGCCCGACCAGCCGGGGACGGGGTAGCCGACGAGTCGGGCGAGTGAGCGGATCGCCTTGGAGGAGCCCACGACGTGGTCCGGGCGGGGGAGGGAACGGAACCCCGACGTCACCCCGTCGAGCGTCGTCATGGCGTGTGCCCGGAGGCGGTCCACGTCGTCCTGTCCCGGAGGATCCTGCGGAAGGAACTGCACGGTCATGCGCCCGGCTCCGAGGGGGACGGACGCGGCGACATCCGGCACCTCCTCGGCGCCGGCGGCGATCTCCAGCGACCCGCCGCCGATGTCGAGGAGCAGCAGCTGGCCGGCAGACCACCCGAACCAGCGCCGCACGGCGAGGAAGGTGAGCGCGGCCTCTGTCTCCCCGTCGAGCACCTGGAGGGGCTGGCCGAGGACGGCCTCGATGCGCGCGATCACCTCGACTCCGTTGCGGGCGTCGCGCACGGCGCTCGTGGCGGTGGCGAGGAGCGCGTCGACGCGCTCCGCCTCCGCCACCCGGCGCGCCTGCGCGACGGCCGCTTCCAGGGCCTGCACGCCCTCCTCCGCGATCGCCCCGTCCGGTGTCAGGTAGCGCATGAGGCGCAGCACGGTCCGGTCGCTCGTGGTGGCGAGCGGTCGTCCGCCCGGACGCACGTCGGCGGCGAGCATGTGGACGGTGTTGGATCCGATGTCGAGGACTCCCAGGCGCACGGGATGAGGATACTCGCGCGCGGTTACGATGGACGACGTGACCACCGCCGACCCCACGCTGCCGCTGTCGCCGTACCGGGAGATCGGGCGCGCGGAATGGGCGCGCCTCGCCGCCGGACTCGACCAGCCCCTGACCGAGACCGAGGTCGTGGAGCTGCGAGGAATCGGCGATCGCCTCGACCTCACCGAGGTCCGCGAGGTCTACCTCCCGCTGAGCCGGCTGCTGAGCCTGTACGCGAGCGCGACGAAGCAGCTCGGTGCGGCCACCTCGTCGTTCCTCCAGGAGGACGACACGACCACGCCCTTCGTCGTCGGTGTCGCCGGCTCCGTGGCCGTGGGCAAGTCGACCATCGCCCGACTCCTCCGCGAGTTGATGAGCCGATGGCCGGGGACGCCGCGGGTCGAGCTGGTGACGACGGACGGCTTCCTCTACCCGAACGCCGAGCTCGAGCGCCGCGGCCTCATGGATCGCAAGGGCTTCCCGGAGTCGTACGACCGCCGGGCGCTGATCGAGTTCCTCACGGAGGTCAAGAGCGGAGCTCCTGAGGTGCGGGCGCCGTTCTACTCCCACATGCGCTACGACATCGTCCCCGACGCGCACGTCGTGGTGCGCCGCCCCGATGTCGTCATCGTCGAAGGGCTCAACGTCCTGCAACCCCCGCCCGCCCCGAACGACGTCGCGGTCAGCGATCTCTTCGACTTCTCGATCTTCGTGGACGCCGACACCGCCCATATCGAGAAGTGGTACGTCGACCGGTTCCTCGCCCTGCGGCAGGGAGCCTTCAGCAACCCGTCGTCCTACTTCAACGTGTTCGCGCACCTCACCGACGAGGAGGCGATCACGACCGCACTGGGATATTGGAACGAGATCAACATGCCGAACCTCGTCGAGAACGTGATGCCCACCCGGCACCGCGCGCGGCTGGTCCTGCGGAAGGGCGCGGATCACGACGTGGAGAGCGTGCTCCTGCGCAAGCTCTGAGCCCTTCCGGCGGCGCTCTATTGTTCGGACGACTCGCAAAAATTCCCGCTTACCCTTATCCCCATGTGTGGAATCGTCGGATACGTGGGCCCGCGGCCCAGCCAGGACATCCTTCTCGCCGGCCTCGCCCGGCTCGAGTACCGCGGCTATGACTCCGCGGGCATCGCCGTGATCGACGGCGAGGGAACGCTGGGCATGCGCAAGAAGGCGGGCAAGCTCGCCATGCTGCGCGACTCGCTCGGCGATGCGCCCCTCGCCGACGGCACCACCGGCATCGGGCACACGCGGTGGGCGACGCACGGCGGCCCGACCGACGTCAACGCGCATCCCCACCTCGCCGACGACGACAAGCTCGCGGTGATCCACAACGGCATCATCGAGAACTTCGCGGCTCTGCGCGACGAGCTTCTCGCCGACGGCGTCGCCTTCCGCAGCGAGACCGACACCGAGGTGGCTGCGGCGCTGCTCGGCCGCGAGTACGCCGGCAACGGGGGCGACCTCGCCCTCGCGTTCCGTGCTGTCGTCAACCGCCTCGAGGGCGCCTTCACCCTCCTCGCGATGCACCAGGACCACCCCGGACTCGTCGTCGGCGCTCGCCGCAACTCGCCCCTCGTGATCGGTCTGGGCGAGGGAGAGAACTTCCTCGGTTCCGACGTCGCCGCCTTCGTCGAGCACACCCGCAAGGCCCTCGCGATCGGTCAGGACCAGATCGTCTCGATCACCCCCGACGCGGTGACCGTGACCGACTTCGCCGGCACCCCCGTCACCGCCGAGCCGTTCGACGTGTCGTGGGACGCCGCCGCCGCCGAGAAGGGCGGATGGTCGAGCTTCATGGCCAAGGAGGTCGCCGAGCAGCCGGAGGCCGTCGCCAACACCATCCGTGGCCGCATCCGCGACGGCCAGGTCGTGATCCCGGAGCTCGACGGCCTCGACGAGCTGTTCGTCGGCATCAACCGCGTCATCATCACCGCGTGCGGCACGGCCTCCTACGCGGCCCTCGTCGGCAAGTACGCGATCGAGCAGTGGGCCCGCGTGGCGGTCGACGTCGAGCTCGCCCATGAGTTCCGCTACCGCGACCCGGTCATCGGCGCCGACACCCTCGTGGTCTCCATCAGCCAGTCCGGCGAGACCATGGACACCCTGATGGCCGTGAAGTACGCCCGGGAGCGCGGCGCCCGCACGCTGTCGGTCTGCAACACGCAGGGCGCGACGATCCCGCGGGAGTCGGACGCCGTCGTCTACACGCACGCCGGCCCGGAGGTGGCCGTCGCCTCGACCAAGGCGTTCTCCGCCCAGATCACGGCCCTGCTGCTGCTCGGCCTGCACATGGGGCGGGTCCGCGGGGCCGTGGCCGACGCCTCGACCGATGTTGAGGAGCTCGCCGCGCTGCCGGAGAAGGTGGCCAAGGTGCTGGAGAGCGAGCACGAGCACGTGACGCAGCTCGCGGGCTGGATGGCCGACACCCGTTCGGTGCTGTTCCTCGGTCGTCACGTGGGCTACCCGATCGCGCTCGAAGGTGCGCTCAAGCTCAAGGAGATCTCCTACATCCACGCCGAGGGCTTCGCCGCGGGCGAGCTCAAGCACGGTCCGATCGCGCTGATCGAGCCGGGGCAGCCGGTGTTCGTGCTCGTGCCGTCGCCGCGGCACTCCGCGCTCGTGCACTCCAAGGTCGTCTCCAACATCCAGGAGATCCGCGCCCGCGGTGCCCGCGTGATCGTGGTGGCCGAGGAGGGCGACGCCGCCGTGCTGCCCTTCGCGGACGAGGTCATCCACATCCCGCTCGCCGGCCCCATGTTCGAGCCGCTGCTGGCCGTCGTCCCGCTGCAGATCTTCGCGATGGCGCTGGCGACCGCAAAGGGGCTCGACGTGGACCAGCCGCGAAACCTCGCGAAGTCCGTCACGGTGGAGTGACCGCCGACCCACCCCCTTCTGTTCGCCCCACCCCTCTGCGTGCGCACGTAGAGGGGTGGGGCGTTCGTAACGGGGTGGGTGGGGAAGCCCGAGTAGGCTGAACGCGTGATCATCGGCACCGGCATCGACATCGTGGACATCCCGAGGTTCGAGCGCACGATGACCCGGACCCCCCGACTGCGTGAGCGGCTGTTCGCCCCGACGGAACGTGAGCTCCGGCTGCCGTCTCTGGCCGCGCGATATGCTGCGAAGGAAGCGCTGATCAAGGCGCTCGGCGGCTCCGACGGCGTGCACTGGACCGAGATCGAGATCGCCTCCGAGCCCTCAGGGAGACCGCATTTCGTGCTGTCCGGATCCACGGCCGAGGTGGTCGAGGAACGGGGGATCCTGACGCTTCACCTGACCCTCACCCACGATGCCGGCCTCGCTGCCGCGTTCGTCGTCGCCGAAGGAGCCCCGCTGTGACCGTCCCGTTCCGCGAGGCCACGATCGACCTCGACGCGATCGCCGACAACGTCCGGCACTTCCGTCGCCTCACCGGCGTGGAGGTGCTCGTCGTGGTGAAGGCGAACGCGTACGGTCACGGCGCGGCCGCGGCCGCCGTGGCCGCGCTGTCAGCCGGCGCCACCCGTCTCGGCGTGGCCGAGATCCCGGAGGCGCTGGAGCTGAGGCGCCAGGGAGTGCACGCGCCGATCGTGGCCTGGCTGCACGCTCCGGGAGAGCGGTTCCTGGAGGCGGCAGCGGAGGGGGTCGAGATCGGCATCTCGTCGTACGACCAGCTGCAGGCCGTGGCCGCCGCCGCATCCGCGAACCGCCCGGTCGCCGTGCATCTGAAGCTCGAGACCGGGCTGTCGCGCAACGGCATCGCTCCGGACGACTGGGCGACGGTGCTCGCCGAGGCCGCCCGCTTGGAGCGGATCGGAAGAGTCAGGGTCGTGGGGCTCTTCAGCCACCTCTCCAACGCCTCGCCGGCCGACGACCGCGCCGCGCTCGCCCGGTTCGAGGAGGGCGTGGCGCAGGCCGCTGCGCTCGGCGTGCGCCCGGAGATCCGCCACATCGCCGCCACCGCCGCCGCCATCGATCTGCCCGAGACACGACTCGACGCCGTGCGCATCGGCATCGGCACCTACGGCCTCTCGCCTTTCGACGACCGCTCGTCCGCGGAGCTGGGTCTGCGTCCTGCCATGACCCTGCGCGGGGCCGTGGCGGCCGTCCGGCGCGTTCCCGCCGGTACCGGAGTCTCCTACGACTACGTGCATCGCACGGACCGCGCCACCACCCTGGCGCTTGTGCCGCTGGGATATGCCGACGGAGTGCCCCGCAGCGCCTCCGGGAGGCTGCCCGTGTCGATCGGCGGGCGCCGCTATACCAACGTGGGCCGGATCGCGATGGATCAGTTCGTCGTGGACGTCGGGGACGCCCCGGTCGCGGTCGGCGACGAGGTCACGCTCTTCGGGGATCCGACCCTCGGCGTGCCATCGGCCGCGGACTGGGCGGAGGCCGCAGGCACCATCGGGTACGAGATCGTCACCCGCATCGGTCACCGGGTGCCGCGGAGGACGACGTGAGCCTGGACCCGGCGTTCCTCGGACGACGCCGGATCGCCACGTCCGAGGAGATGGAGCAGCTCGGGCTGCGCATCGGCGAGCAGCTCGAGCCGGGAGACCTGCTCATCCTCACCGGACCCCTGGGGGCCGGCAAGACCACTTTCACCCGAGGCCTGGCCGAGGGCCTCGGGGTCCGAGGGCCCGTGCAGAGCCCGACGTTCGTGATCGCCCGCACCCATCCGTCGCTCGTCGGACGCGCCCCCCTCGTGCACGTGGACGCGTACCGCCTCGGCTCCGCGGCCGAGCTCGACGACCTCGACCTCGACCTGGAGCGGTCGGTGGTGGTCGTGGAGTGGGGCCGCGGCATGGCGGAGGAGCTCGCCGACGCCTGGTGGGACATCGAGATCGAACGGCCCGTCGGAGCCGGCGAGGACGATGCCGACCTCGATCCTTCGGAGCTGGATGCCGACGCGCCGCGCTTCGTCACGATCGCCCGCGAGGAGCGCGCATGACGGCGGGGGAGCCGCTGGTCGCGGTCATCATCGAAGACGACCCCGGTGTGCGTTCGCTCCTGGATGAGGTGTTCCTCGCCGCGGGCTTCCGAACCGTGCAGGCGGGGTCAGGCCCGGAGGGTCTCGCAGCCGTGGCGGCGCACCATCCGATCATCACCACGCTGGACATCAACCTCCCCGGTATCGACGGCTTCGAGGTCGCGCGGCGCATCCGTCAGGTCAGCGACACGTTCATCATCATGCTGTCCGCCCTGGCCGACGAATCGGATGTGGTGCTCGGCCTCACCTCCGGCGCCGACGAATACCTGGTGAAGCCCTTCCGGCCACGCGAGCTGCGGGCGCGGATCGAGGCGCTCCTCCGCCGCAACCGCTCGTCGGGAGTACCCACGGGGACGCCGGAGGTCGCACGCGCCCCGTCGCCGCAGGCCGCCGCCCCCGCACCCTCCGTCGCGTCGATCTCCGCTCTCCCGACCCCGGCCGCCGGGGATGCCACCGTCGCCACGTGGCGAGGGCTCGTGCATCGCGACCTCAGCCTCGACCTCGACACGCGTCTTGTGCTCGTCGCCCAGCGCCCCGTCGAGCTCACCCCCACCGAGTTCGACCTGCTCGCGGCACTCCTCGAGGCCGGCCGCAGGGTCTGCAGCAAGGTCGAGCTCGCTCGCGGACTGCGCGGAATCTCCGGCGACGCGTTCGACCGGGTGAGCGAACCGGACAAACGGGCCATCGAGACGCACATGGCCAACCTGCGCCGCAAGCTCGGCGACAGCCCCACCGCCCCCCGCTACATCGAGACGGTGCGCGGTGTCGGGTACCGCCTCACGTCCGACGACCGCCCCGCCTGAAAGAAGGGGTCGAGGCCGCGGCTCCCCCACCGCGGCCCCGGATGCCTGCGAATCCCCACTCGCGCGGCCCCAGCTTCTGCGAAATCCCCAGTCGCAGCGTCGGCTCCCACTCAGAATCGTAGGACGGGAAGGCCTCCTGAAGAGCGAGAAGTGACGATCTTTGAGTAATCTTGCGTGAATGCTGAGGATCGACCGGGAGGCGGACCTTGATGATCCGCACGGTCTCGATCTGGCGGTGGCAGCTGGTGTTCACCGCGAGCATCGTCGCCATCGTGGTGATGGTCGCGGGCTTCAAGCCGCAGACCCTCGCGATCCCGCTGTTCATCGGGGGGATCGGCCTCATCGTCGTCACCACCCTCGTCGCCCTCATGGTGCCGTGGCGACGCCTGCCGCGCACGGCGGTGACGGTCCTCCCGCTGCTCGACGTGCTCGGGGTCGGACTGACGACGAACGTGCCGGATCTCCGGCTCGGCTTCCTCTGGGTCTTCCCGGTGGTCTGGTTGGCGACCTACTTCTCGATGCCCTGGGTGTTCGCGGGCATCGCGCTCAGCGGTGGCTGCCTGGTGTTCTTCTCGGACCGCTCCGGTCCGCCGGAGGACGTGCTGCTGCGGGTGCTCACGGTCGTCATCACCTTGAGCTTCCTGGGCGTGACGGTCCGCATCGGCGCCCAGCGCTCCGGCGCGGCACGACGGCTCCTGCAGCGCCGCTCCGAGCAGGTGAACCGGGCGGCGGAGCGCGCGGAGACGAACCAGGAGCGCGTCACCCAGGTCATCGACGCGCTGGGCATCGCGCTCGTGGTGGTGACCTCCGCCGGTCGCATCCTGCAGATGAACGACGCCTACCGCTCCCTCTACGGCCGTGACCGCTTCGGCACGGCCCTCCCGTCGGCATCCGTCGAGTACGACGCGCGGCGCGGAACGGCGCTGACCCCGGAGCGCACGACGCTCGCGCGGGCGGCCGCGGGGGAGCAGATGCGGGAGGAGCGGGTGTGGCTGTACGACGGTGCGGGGCAGTGGCACGCCCTGGCCGTGACCACCCAGCCCATCGCCGGCGCGCGGGAGGGCGAGCGCATCACCCTGGTGGTCATCGACGACGTCACCGCGCTCCTGGAGGCCGCGGAGGAGCGGCGGGCCCTCACCGCGGTGATCTCCCACGAACTGCGCAACCCGCTCACCGCGATCATCGGCCACGTCGAGCTCCTGCGGGAGCGCGACGACCTCCCCGGCCGCGTGCCGGCGCAGATCGAGGTGATCGCGGACGCGGGGGAGCGACTGCAGGATCTCGTCACGAGCATGCAGGCCCAGACGGGGCGGGTCTCGCCCGACCCTTTCGAGCCGGTGGACC